>NZ_JBXUHE010000012.1:0-133367 GCF_057180585.1 Actinomycetospora sp. 2LY8.5 | reverse complement strand
ACAGCTCCCGAGCGAACACCTCCGCGGGCCGTGCCATCGCCCACCACCTCCGGCGACAGCCTCCCGACTCACAAGATCCTGATCAAGCCCAGGGATACGACGCCGACGTTGCTTGATGCAGCACTAGAACCCGGCCCTCGTGGTCCGACCGGCCGAGAGGACGCACCGTGGCCATCGACTTCGACCTGACCGCCGACCAACGGAAGATCAAGGACCAGGCGCGGGAGTTCGCGCAGGAGGTCCTGCGCCCCGTCGCCGACCGCGCCGACGCCCTGCCCGACCCGCAGGACGCGTTCCGCGCGATGAAGCCGGTGTACGAGCAGGCCGCACAGCTCGGCTACCCGGCGATGTTCCTGCCCGCGGAGTACGGCGGCGGCGGGGCCTCGAGCGTCGACTTCCTCGTGGCCATCGAGGAGCTCTGCGCGGTCGACCCGGGTTTCCCGACGACGCTGCTCGTCAACGGCCTCGCGCTCATGCCGCTGCTCCGGTACGGCACCGAGGCCCAGCGCGAGCGCTGGGTCGGGGCGGCGACCGCGGACGTGCGCGGTGACTTCCTCGCCGGCTGGGTCGTCAGCGAGCGCGGGGGCACCGCGAACTTCGACCACCCCAGCCCGCAGGCCGGCATCCAGCTCGTCGCCGACCACGACCGGGCGCGCGGCGAGTACGTCCTGCACGGCGAGAAGCACTGGCCGTGCAACGCCGGCGGGTGGGATCTCCAGGGTGCCGACGTCAACCTCTGCGTCGTCCGCACCGATCGGCGGAAGGGCGGCACCGAGGCGCTGTCCGCCGTCCTCGTCGAGCGCGGCACCCCCGGCGTCCGCTACGAGGTCATCGACAAGATGGCCCACCGGACCTGCCAGAACGTCACGATGACCTTCCGCGGCGCGCGCGTGCCGGAGGAGAACGTCCTCGCCCCCGGCGACGGCGATCTGCTCGTCAACCGGAACTTCACGTGGTCGGCGCCGATCGCGAGCATGGCCGCGGTGGCGGTCGCCCGCGGTGCCTACGACTTCGCGCTCAAGTGGGCCCGGACCTATACCGGCGGCGGCACCGGCCCGATCATCGAGCACCAGGCCGTCGGCCACCTGCTCACCGAGATCGCCGGGAGGATCGAGGCCGGCCGCTACCTGTGCTGGAAGGCCGCGCACTACCTCGACGCCAGCGACGGCGACGCCCACGCGCTGGCGGGGATGAACAAGACGTTCTGCGGCGACCTCATGCAGGGCGTGGTGTTCGACTGCATGCGCGTCGTCGGCGTCAACGCGCTGGACCGGAAGTTCCCGATGGCGCGGTTCTACCGGGAGGCGATGGTCTTCCCGCTCTACGACGCCGGGAACCTCGCGATGCAGCGGCGCCGCGCGTGGGGCGTCATGGCCGACCCGGCGTTCGGCCCGGACACCTTCGTCGACGGCGAGCGGATCCCTTTCACCAAGGCGATGGAGGGTTACGGCACGACCTCGGAGATCGGGTGATGGAGACCGCCACCCGCTCGCCCTTCGACCGCGCCTTCGCCCGCACCTACGCGGCGTGGGAGCGCTTCGCCGCCGGGGCGGACGACGCGTGCGACGTGCCGCTCGCGATCGCCCTGTCCTGGCAGCGGTGTCGCGACGTCTACCGGATCGACCCGACCCGGGCGTGTCCGGAGGTGGTCGACGATCCCGCGGCGCCGCAGACCCACGGGGGCCTGCTCGCCCAGCTCGGCGCGGTCGGTGCCGCACTCGCCGCGCGCGCCGGCAACCGCGTCGCCACGGTGACCGACGGCCGCGGCACGGTCCTCGCGGTGTGGGGCGACGGGGCGGCGCGGCGCCGGGCCCCGGACACCGGCCTCGACCCCGCCCTCGCGTGGTCTGAGCCCGTCACGGGCACCAACGGCGTCGGCACGTCGCTCGTGCAGCGCCGGGTGTGCTCGGTCCGCGGGCCCGAGCACTGGAGCACCGCGCTGCACCAGTGGAGCTGCACCGGCGTCGCCTTCTCCGACCCGGTCACCGGCTCCCCGCTCGCGACGCTGACGCTCTCGAGCTGGCGGGAGATGGTGCCGATCCGCCCGATCGATCTCCTCGTCGCGACCGAGCCGGTGGCCGCGGTGCTGCAGGGCACCGCGGCGCGGCACGGTCGGCGGATCGCGGAGGCGTTCGCCGACCTGGAGCGGCGCACGTCCGGGGCGCTGGTCGCGCTCGACCTCGCTGGGCGGATCGTCGCCGCCAACCCCGCGGCACGTCGGCGCGGCGCGGTCCCCGGGGAGTACGCGACGGAGGTCCCGGCCGGGCCGCGGCGCGGCATCCGCAGCCTCGGGCGCGTCGTCCCCGACGTGCGCGACCGCGCCCGCGCCGACCCGGGCTGGCGGGGCACGGTGTCGCTGTGGTCCGCGGTCACCGACGACGACGAGACCTACCGCGTCATCCCCGTGGTCGCGGGGTCGCACCCGATCGCGTTCCTGGCCTGCACCGATGCGCGCGCGGGGTCGGGCGAGCGCCTCCCGACGATCCCTGCACATCGCCCCGCCGGCCCGCGCCGTGTCCCGGCCGTCGGCGCCGGCGGGCAGTTCGTCGTCCTGCGCCCGGCCGAGATCCGCTCCGCGCGGGCGGACGGGCACGCGGTCTGGTTCGCGACCGACCACGGCCCGCGGCGGGCGACGCGCCGCGGCATCGACCAGGTCGAGAGGGACCTCGCCGACGCGGGCTTCCTGCGCGTGCATCGCAGCCACCTCGTCAACGTCGCGCGCATCCGGGACGTCGCCCGCGACCGCGACCGCCTGGTGATCAGCACCGGGCCCGGCGACGACGACCGCATCCCGGTGGCCCGGCGCTACGTCCCGGCCGTGCGGCGGGCGCTCGGGCTCGCCTGACCTCGTCAGCGGGGCCGGTGGGCCTCGACGAACAGGTGCGGCTCCTCGGCGCCGTCCGGGACGTGGGGCCGGAACGTGCTCACCTCGTGCCGGTCGATCTCCAGCCCCGCCTCGCCGAGCTTCGCGACGAGCACGTCCGCGGCGTAGCTGACCGCGCGCACCGGCTGGCCGAGGAACGGGATGTCGATGCCGTCGACGTCGGCGGGCACCGTCGCGAAGAGCAGGCGCCCGCCGGGGACGAGCCACGCGGCGAGACGCCCGAGCGTCGCGTCGAGATCCGGGCGCGGCATGGTGAGCAGCGAGAACACCGCGCAGACCGCGTCCCACGACGCCCCGGGACACGGGTACGTGCGCACGTCCGCGCGCTCGAACGCCGCGTCCGGCACCTGCTCGCGCGCGATGTCGACCATCACCGGGGAGACGTCGATCCCCACCACCCGGTGACCGGCCGCGACGAGGCGCTCGGCGACCGGCCGCCCGGTGCCGGAGCCCACGTCGAGCACGCGGCTCCCGGCGGGCAGCCCACCCAGGAGCCGCTCCAACGCGGCGTCGAGGGCCGGCAGGTCGCGGAAGGCGCGCTCGTAGGTCAGGCCCAGCGCGTCGAACGCGCGGATCGTCGCCTCGGGCGGCTCGACGTCGGGCAGCGGCGCGGCGGGATCGGGACGCATGGCCGGAGATGATGGCACCGCCGACGCGCCCGCACGGCCCGCGGCGTCGCCGCGCTGCCGGCCGCGATTCCCGTCGTCGTGCCGGTCCGCCCGGGCGCCCGGGATGAGAAGATCGTCCCGGAGCGGGCGACGGCAGGGAGGGCAGCGTGACGACGCGATCAGGTGGGGATTCGGGCGGGACCTGGCGGGAGGCCGAGCGGACGCTGGAGGCCGGCATCGACTTCGACCGCGCCAACGCCGCCCGCATCTACGACTACCTGCTGGGCGGGGCCTGCAACTTCGCCGTCGACCGGGAGCAGGCCTCCAAGATCCTCGCCCAGAACCCGGACATGGCCTACGTCTGCCGCGCGAACCGCGACTACCTGCGCCGCGCCGTGGAGTGGTGCCTCGCCCACGGCATCGTCCAGTTCCTCGACCTCGGCTCCGGGGTGCCGACGGCCGGCAACGTCCACGAGATCGCCCTGGCCCAGCGCCCCGACGCCCGCGTGGCGTACGTCGACTTCGAGCCCGTCGCCGTCGCCCACGCGCACGAGGTGATCGGCGGGATCGACGGCGTCAGCGTCACCCGCGCCGACATGCGCGACCCGGAGGCGGTGCTCGCCGCCCCGGGCGTGCGGGATCTGCTGGACTTCGACCGCCCGGTCGCCCTGCTCACGGTCGCCGTCCTGCACTTCGTGCCCGACGCCGCGCTGCCCGCGATCCTCGCCCGCTACCGCGCCGCGCTGGCACCGGGCAGCGCGCACGTGATGAGCCACGGCAGCGCCGATCACGACGACCCCGAGCTGGCGGCGCGGACCCGGGCCATCCAGGACGGCTACCGCGGCAGCGCCACCGAGGTCGTGCTGCGCTCGCGGCGAGAGATCCGCGAACTCCTGGGCGGCACGGATCTCGTCGAACCCGTGCTCGTCGAGCCCGGTCTCGTCGACATCGTCGACTGGCCCACACCCGCCCCGGGCGAGCGCCCGACCGGGGGTTACGCGGCGATCGCCCGGTTCTCCTGATCGCTCGACGCCGCTCTCGACGGTGGTCACCCGCCCCCTCAGCGGGGTTCGAGCACGAACACCGGGATCTCGCGGTCGGTCCGCGTCGCGTACTCCGCGTAGTTCGGGAAGGCCGCGACCGCCCGGTCCCACCACCGCGCGCGCTCCTCGCCCGAGACCACGCGGGCCGTGTACTCGCGGGTGACGGTGCCGTCCTGCAGCGAGATCCGCGGGTGGGCTCGGAGGTTCTCGAACCACACCGGGTTCTCGGGCGCGCCGCCCTTCGAGGCGACGACCGCGTAGCTGCCGTCGTGCTCGACGCGCATCACCGGGGTGTACCGGAGCTTGCCCGACCTCGCCCCGCGCAGCGTCATCAGCACGATCGGCGAGCCGTTCACCTCGATCCCCTCGGTGGTGCCGGTCTCCAGGATCTTCTGCGTTTGGCCCCGCACCCAGTCCGTCGGGCTCAGCTCGACCGTTTCGTCAGTCACAGCCCGGAGAACCCGGCGCGTGTCCGCGTCATTCCGGCCCGGGTGCACGATGTGGACGTGCTGGTGCTGCCCAGTGTCGGACCCGAGCCCCTCGAGCTGGACCGGGCGCGCGACGCCGTCGTCGGGTACGCCCGTGGGCTGCGCTGGCTGCGGTTCCGCTCCCCCGGCGTGCCGGAGGGCCGCTGGGCGCAGGTGCCCGCGTTCGGGTGGTCGCGGTTCGACGCCCGCCCGGCCGGCGAGAGCCTCGACGCCGACGTGCTGCTCGGCGAGGGGCTGCACGGCCGCCTCGACCCGGCCGGCTGGCATGCCGTCCACGACACCCTCGCCGCGCTCGCGCCGCGGGTCGACGCGCTGGTGACCCGCGCGGACGGGCGCGCGTTCTGGGAGCTGCCCGACGAGGAGCTCTCGGTCCTCGGTGAGCCCGGCACCGTCGGGGCGCTGCTGCGCCGGATCGGCGAGGAGGCCGGCCCTCACGCCGCGCACGTCCTCGCCGCCCTGCACCATCGCCGGCCCGATCTCGTCCCGCATCTGACCCGCACCACCCGGCGCACCCTGCTGCCGCTGCGCGAGGAGGGCGACAGCGGCGTCGAGGCCGTGGTGCACCGGGAGCTGCGCGCCAACGAGGACGCGTTCGGCGCGCTCGAGGCGGCGCTGCTCGAGGACCTCGGCGGCATCCACCCCACCCGCCTGCGGCTGCACGACGTGCTGATGTGGCTGGCGACGACGCTGCGGTTCGCGCACGCCGAGAACGAGGGACGGCGGCTCAGGTCGGCTGCGTGAGCTCTGCGGTGAGGAACCGCGTCCTTCCCACTCGGCTTCGTCGGCAGCTCGTCGACGACGACGTCCGTGCTGAGGGGCGGGAGCCACCCTGCTGCTCCCACCCACCTCCCCACCGTTCCGGCCGGAGGTTCCCCTCGCTCGGGACCCCGGAAGGTCAGACCGTGCCAGTCGCTCGTGGCGGGGATCGGCGCTGAGCCGGCCGTAGGGCTCTTCGACGTTCCCCTTGCGAACCCTCGAGGACCTGGACGAAGTAGTGGTCGGTGATCAGCAGCGCCCGTGATCCCCGCGCCCTCGTTGCGCGAGCGCCGGTCACCACGGTCTCGACAACGGTCAGCCCGAGCGCGTCCGCGTCCACACGATCGTCCGCGAACCGCACGGCGACGACCACGGCAGCGATCTACCTCGCGCGGCACGACGCGCGGCATCACGGCTCGACGTCGGCCGCCGCGCCACGTCGCGGACGATGTCGAGCCCGGACGGTGGTCATCCGGACACGGCCGGCGAGCGGCCGCTCCCCTGCGGCCGGTCGGTTGCGTCATATCGATCGGTGCGGGAGCGTCCTCTCAGCGCTATGTGACCCGCGTTACACGCACGGCGAGGAGGCCGTTCCCATGAAGCTCGCTCTCTACCTGCCGAACTTCCGCACCGAGGTGACGATCAAGGAACTCGAGGAGCTCACCGACCTCGCCGAGGAGCTCGAGTTCGACTCCGTCTGGACGCTCGACCGGATCGTGGTGCCGGAGGCCTCCGACCGCGAGGAGCTCCAGCACACGTTCGGCATGATGGACGGGCTCCCCCACGCCCTGCCCGTGGCCTCCCGCGGGCAGTGGTTCCAGGGCTACCCGCTGCTCCCGTGGCTGGCCGCGCGGACCTCGACGATCCGCATCGGCCAGAGCATCATCGACACGCCCTTCCGCGCGCCCGGTGTCCTCGCGGCGGAGCTGGCCACCATCGACCATCTCTCGAACGGCCGCCTCAACGTCGGTCTCGGGGCGGGCTGGATGCCCGAGGAGTTCGCCGCCGCCAGCGCCGCGGACATCTTCCCGAAGCGGCACAAGCACGTGCGCGAGACGATCGAGGTGCTGCAGGGCGTCTGGGGCAACGACCTCTTCGAGTACCACGGTGAGTTCGCCGACTTCGACCGGTGCGGGTTCGGCGCGAAGCCGCTGCAGCAGCCGCGACCGCCGATCTTCATGAGTGGCCTCAAGGACCCGCTGCGCTCCGCCAAGCGCATCACGACGTACGACCTCGACGGCTGGATCGGCATCCAGGACTCGCCCGAGGGCCTCGGCAAGTGGCTCAAGGCCATCGATGAGCAGTTCGAGGAGATCGGGAGCCCGAAGCGGTCGAAGGACCTGGAGATCTGCAGCATGATCTGGACGGTCATCACCGACGAGGAGACCGACCAGACCGACAACGGCGTCCCGTCGAACCTGCTGGTCGGCACCGAGAAGCAGCTCACCGACCGTCTGAAGGCCTACGAGGAGGCCGGGATGACGATGCCGCTGATCTGGCCGCCGTTCACCGACGTGCCGGTGTCGAAGACGCTCGACGACCTCAAGCGGATCAAGAACGACATCCTGCCGAAGGTGAACGCCGTCTAGGTTCCCGGCGGATCGCCGGGCCCGACGCGGTCGCCTGGGAGCCGGCCGACCAGCAGATCCAGCGGACGATCCTGGGCGAGCGTGTTCTCGGGCTCCCCTGCGAACCGCAGGGCGACAAGGACGTCCCGTTCCGCGAGCTGCGGCGCTCGTCCGGAGATCGCGGGCCCGTTCAGCTGTCGAGCAGCGGGACGGACCCCTGGTCGAGGACATGGGTCGCGGCCGGTCTCACCCCCTCGCTCACTGGGCGACTCACAGTCGCTCCGCCATCGGGCGCAGGACGTCGAGAGCCGCGCGCGTCGACGCCGGGTTGGGTGCGAGCAGCATCGCGGCGGCGTCCGGCGGGACGCCGACGAGCCGCCCGTCGCGCACGACGTCGAGGGTGCCGACGAGGGGCTGCGCCCGGAACTGCGCCTCGGCATCGGGACCCACCATGCCGAGCACGGCGACGTCGGCCTCGTCGAGCAGCGTGACCTGCTCCGGGCCGAGCGCGACGATCCCGGCGGGTCCGAGCGGCAGCGCGTCGTAGGCCTCCGGCCGACGCAGGCCCAGGGAACCGAAGAGGCGCGCCGAGGGACCGTCGGGGGCCGCGACGAGGTACGGCGTACCGCCCGCGTACTGGCCGAAGGCGTAGCGCTTGCCGGCGAGTGCCGGGTGCTCGGCGGCGAACCGGCCGATCTCCTCCCCGGAGCGCGCGACGAGCGCCTCCGCCTCGGCGGTCCGGCCCAGGGCCTGCCCGATCACGCGGACCAGGTCGTCCCCGGAGTCCTGCAGCAGCGCGCGCCGGTAGGAGACCGTGGGCGCGATCTCGGCGATCTGGTCGTAGGCCGCCGAGAAGGTCGGTTGCGCGCTGGTCATCAGGACCAGGTCCGGGTCCAGCGCCGCGATCGCCTCGAGGTTCGGTGTCAGGGAGTCGAGCGTGTGCACCTCCACGGGCAGCGGCGGGTCGACCCCTCGCCACCGACCGTCGGCGCTCGAGGGGTTGCGCGCCGCCCCGACCACCGGCGCCCCGAGCGCCGCGGCGATCTGCACGTCGGCGATGCCGAGGGCCACCACCCGCCGCGGCGGGGCCGGAATCATGGCCGTGCCCTGACCGTGGGCGACCGCGACGGGGAACGCGCCCGCACTCCCCTCGCCCGCCCTCGGTGGGGGTGGCGGCGACCCGCATCCACCGACCAGCCCGAGCGCCAGCGTCACCACGCCGAGGCGCCACCACCCGGTGCGACCCACGGTCACCCCTCCTTCAAGTTAGGGCGACCTTATCCATCTCAGAATCTGATTCGCAATCCTGTCCATCTAGGATGGGCCGATGCCGGAGGCGGGAGCACGTGTGGGTCATCGACCCGGGCCGAAGCCGAAGCTGAGTCGGGACGACGTGATCGACGCCGCGGTGGCGGTCGGGGTGGAGCGCCTCTCGGCAGCGGCGGTCGCCGAGCGGCTCGGCGTTTCCGCGGGCAGTCTCTACCGCTACGTCGACGGCATGGACGACCTCGCCGCGGCCGCGGTCGAGCGCCTGTTCGCGCAGCTCCCGCTACCCGACGTCACGCACGGCTGGCGGGCGTACCTCGAGGCCGAGGCCGAGCTGCGCTACGACCTGCTCCTGCGCTACTCAGGGCTGGTCCGGGAGAGCGCGGCGGATCTCACCACCGTCGCCGTCGCGCGCGTGCAGACGATCGTGGGAGTGCTGCGCGACGCCGGCTTCGACCTCGACTCCGCGATCCTGGTGACCGACGCCGTGCTCGACGTGGTCGACGACGGCGTGGACCAGACACGCTCGCTGCGCAACGACACGGATCCCGACGGCCTCAGCCCGCTCGCCCGCGCCGTGCTCGCCGCCTACGCCCCCGAGGTGCGCGAGGCCACGCGGCGGATCATGGCCGACCCCCGGTCCCATGTCCTGCGCAAGGTCGCCCTCATCCTCGACGGGGCGACGGCCCGGCTCGTCCGGTCACCGTCCTCACCGTGATTCGTTCGAGCACAGGCGGTTTCGCTCGCGTGTCGGATCGGGCAGACCGAGCGGTGCGGTTCACCGAGGTGCCGGCTTCTGGGTCGAACAGCAGCTGGCAACCACAGGGGAGATCTGTTGCTTCGCGATTCGCGGCCGCGCGGGGTGGCCGAGGCCCTCGACCGTGCGCGAGCTGCGGTCGACGCCGCGAGAGCCGCGAGAGAGCGCAGCGCGGTGATCCTGCGGCAGCGACAACTCACGAGCCTCGAGCGCTCGGCGGTCGAGATCAGCCCGGAAGCCGAGGCGATCCTGCGAGACCGGCTCACGAAATAGCCACGCGACGCCGAGCGCTCCGGGTGGCTCCTTGCCGCGGCACGGTGGACACTCAACGCACAGCTTGTACGGTCGTGGGCGAGGGTCGACCACACGAGCCCCGTCGCCGGCGAGGGCTCACGGCAACGTCGCCGGTTCCTTCCAGGTGGGAAGGAAGGACAAGATGCAGGACCTGCACGACGAGCAGCTGGTCAAGTCTCTGCGCAGTGCCGCCGAGCAGCTCACCGAGAACCGCAGCATCCGTGACCTCGAGACCACGGTCTCCAAGCTGATGCACGCGGCGGTGGCGACCATCCCTGGAGTCGCCGGCGGCGGCATATCGCGCACCGAGCAGGGCACCGTGCGCTCCAGCCACGCCACTGACGACAGCATCTACGAGCTCGACCAGCTCCAGTCCGAGCTCGGTCAGGGCCCGTGTATCACCGCCGCGGACGACCCTCCGGTGGCCGGCGTCGTGACGGCGAACGACCTGGCCGGGGTGGATGCGGACCGCTGGCCGCTCTTCGCGCCCCGGTGCGTGCGGGCCGGTTTCCGGTCGCTGATGTCGGTCCAGCTGTCCCTGCAGGGCAAACGGCGCTCGGCGCTGAACCTGTACGGCCACGACCCCGACGTCTTCGACGCCTCCGCCGAGCTCACCGGTGGCCTGTTCGGCATCCAGGCGGCCACGCTGCTCCACGGCGCCGAGCACGCCACCGACCTGGGAAAGGCACTCGAGAGCCGCGACGTGATCGGGCAGGCCAAGGGCATCCTCATGGAGCGCTTCACCGTCGACGACGACGAAGCCTTCCAGATGTTGGTCAACTCGTCGCAGGACACCAACATGAAGCTCGTCGACGTCGCCCACTGGCTGGTCGAGGAAGCGCGCACCCGACGCTCCGGGGGCGGGCCGAGGAGCGACAGGCGTTAGCCGAGGTCCGTTCGGCCACGCCGAGCACGAACGTCGACGGTGCTCGGGCCGCCCGAGACTCGGGCCGCTGTCAGCGGTCAGTCTCGGTCACCAGGACTCCTCGCCCTTCTTCCGGCGAGAAAGATCGGGCTCCGAAGGGACTTTCGTCCCCCTCGACACCGTGATCGGTGTCGACATACTGGGCATCGTGACGTCAGAGGGTCATTTCGGGCAGACGGCCGGCGCCGGCGGGTTCGTACTGGTTGGCTTCGACGGTTCGCGCGAGGCGGCCCGGGCGATCGCGGTCGGCGCGCGCCTGCTGCCCGGCGTGCCCGCCCGCGTGGTGACGGTATGGGCGCCACCGGGCACCGACCCGATGCTCCGCCGCCGGGTGACCCGACAGTCGGGCAGCCTGGACGAGTTGAGCGCCTCGATGGAGCAGGAATGCGCCGCGGCGGCCGACGAGGTCGCGGCGGACGGGGCGACCTTGGCCCGGGCGGGTGGGTGGACGGCCGACCCCGTCGCCCACCGCGCGTTCGGCGACGCCGGACTCGTGCTCGCCCGCCTCGCCGAGGAGCTTCGCCCGACGGCGGTCGTCGTCGGCTCGAGAGGACTCAGCAGTGCCGCCGCGGTCCTGGGCAGCGTCTCCGACTTCGCGGTGCACCACAGTCCGGTCCCGGTACTGGTCGTGCCCAGGTTGCTCAGCCGGGAGCGGGCGGCTGCGGCGACCGGCCCGGTCCTGGTCGGCCACGACGACTCCGTGGGCGCGGGGCACGCCCGAGCCGTCGCCGCGAGCCTGTTCCCCCGCCGCGACCACGTCCTCGCCCACGTGTCCACCGATGCCTCCGCGTCCGACTCACCGGACGCGGTGACGCTGCAGGCCCACGGGTGGGGCGCCCGCGCAGTGGCCGAAGCACTCGATGCCGAGGCCGCGGCGCGCGATGCCGCGGTCGTCGTCGTCGGTTCGAGGGGACGCTCCGCAGTGCGCGAACTGGTGCTGGGAAGCACCGCGATGGCGGTGCTCCACCACACCCACCGGCCGGTCCTCGTCGTGCCCACTCCCGGGCCCTGAGCGCGAGGAGTCGGGAGGCGGCTTCCGGCGCTGTGCCGGGGCCGTGCCCGGGACCCGCTCGCCGATGTCGATCAGCGCCCGGCGCGGCGCGGTCGGGAGCAATCATCAGTACCTGTGGATGAGGATCTTCTAGGCGGCTTCTGGGTGGCCACCGGTCGGGTGGCGGCACGTCGCTCTCGACAGTGTCGACATCGGCCGTGGCCGGCGCGACGTCGACGGTGGCCGCAGCATCGGCATGTACTCCGCTGAGCGCCGCAGCGGCGATCCTCAGCTCACCCAGGTACTCCGCGCACGGCCGCCGGACGAAGCCGTCGTCGCTCGTACGAAGGCGCCCGATCGGCCACATCGAGCGCGGACTCGATCTCGACGATGCTGCGGTAGCGCTGGGGTGGAATGTGGGCGAGCCGGTCGCGGACGCCCGGGCTGATCCCGTACTCGTCCGCGGCGGTGAGCAGCTGCCAGCGCTCCAGTGGCCACCCGAGTCCATCGAACACCGCTGCCCATGTCCGGCCGGCCTCGCCCCCACGCTCGCCCGCACTCGGGTCCTCGCCCGCACTCGGGTCCTCGCCCGCCCTCTCGCCCGACGGACTCCGACCCTGCGGGATCGTGACGGACGTCGACCTCATGCCACCAACTGACTGCGCCAGGTTCACCACGCCACCAGCGTCACCCACACGACCGGAGGTCGGAGCCTCGAGCGGGCGGTCGTTGCACACTGTTTCCCACCCCGACATGGACAGCTCGAACTCCGGCGGCTGCGCCAGCACGACGCGGCCCCAGAACCCGAGACCCGCCCCGACCGGAGTCTCCTGCCGGCGTCATCGGATCGTCATCCGCGTCGTCCCGCCGGAACAGGGCCGACCCAGAGGCGCAACAGAAGGAGCGCCTACTCGGTGACGACTCACCCGGTGGTGAGGCGCGTCTAGGGTTCCGTCTGCACCGAGCAGAGCCTGGTCCGAGAGACGCAGGCGGCGGGGAAACCGTCGTTCCACGGCGGGAGAAAAGCCCGGGAGATGACCGAAGATCCGGTCGTCTCGCGACGACCGGCCGTACCGGGAGTCGCCCGTGCACCACGCCCCGCTCCTGCCCGCCCCGCACGGCGGGCCGCCGCGCAAGGCCCCCCGCCACGGCCCCGAGGCCGCCCGCGCGGTCGAGGTCGAGCGGACCCTGCCCACCACGGCTCGCGACGCCGAGATCGCCCGCGGGCTCGAGCTCGGCCTGCCCGGTGCCGACTCGATCGTCGACCGCACGATCCCCACGTTCTCGCGCGGCGAGCTGCCGCACTTCGCCGGCATCCCGACCTTCCTGAAGGCACCGTTCGTCGAGGACGTCCGGCGCTGCGGCGAGTACGACGTGGCGGTGCTGGGTGCTCCCTTCGACGGCGGCACCACCTACCGGCCCGGGACCCGGTTCGGGCCGAAGGGCATCCGTGACATCTCGCTGCTCTACGGCACGTACTCGTTCGAGCTCGGCGTCGATCTGCGCGAGTCGATCACGATGTGCGACGTCGGCGACGTGTTCACCATCCCGGCGAACATCGAGAAGACCTTCGACCAGATCACCAAGGCGGTCAGCCACGTCTACGCCTCGGGCGCGTTCCCGGTCGTGCTCGGCGGCGACCATTCCATCGGCTACCCGACCAGTCGCGGCGTCGCGGAGAACCTGGACGGCAAGCTCGGAATCATCCACTTCGACCGCCACGTCGACACCCAGGAGACCGACCTCGACGAGCGGATGCACACCACGCCGTGGTTCCACGCCACGGACCTTCCGAACGTGCCGCCGGAGAACCTCGTCCAGATCGGGATCGGCGGCTGGCAGGCGCCGCGCCCCGGTGTGGAGGTCGGCCGCGAGCGCGGCACGACGATCATGACGGTGACCGACTGCGTCGAGATGGGCATCGAGGCCGCCGCCGAGCGCGCCCTCGAGGTGGCCTGGGACGGCACCGACGCCGTCTGGCTGTCCTTCGACGTCGACTGCCTCGACGCGGCGTTCGTGCCCGGCACCGGCTGGCCCGAGCCCGGCGGCTTCCTGCCCCGCGAAGTCCTGACGTTCATCCGGCTCATCGCCGACGCGCGGCCGCTGGCCGGCATCGAGATCGTCGAGTGCTCGCCGCCCTACGACAACGCGGAGATCACCGCGTTGATCGCTTGCCGTGTCGTCTGCGACACGCTCGGCTGTCTCGTGCGCTCGGGCCACCTGGGACGCACGTCATGATCATCGTCGGAGTCGGGATCGGCGTGCTGCTCGTCGTCGCGGTCGGGCTCTGGTTCGCGCGGCGCGTCGACGGCGACTCGACGAACTTCCTCGTCGCCGGGCGCTCCCTCGCGCTGCCGTTGTCCGCGGCAGGGCTCATGGGCCAGGCTGTCGACTCCAACGCGACCCTCGGCAACATGGACCTGACGTTCTCGCTCGGGTTCTGGGCCGGGGCGTCGCTGCCGCTCGGGCTCTCGCTGTGCCTGCTGATCACCGGCCTGCTCTTCGCCGCGCGGATGAACGCGATGGGCCTGTTCACGCTGCCCGACTTCTACCGCCAGATCTACGGACGCGGAGTCGAGGTCGTCGCCTCGGTCCTGATGATCGCGAGCTTCTGCATCCTGCTCGCCGGCAACCTCGTCGCGGGCGGCTACCTGTTCGAGCGGTTCCTCGGGACCTCGTACACCGTCGGGGTGCTGCTGATCGTCGTCGTGGTGCTCGCCTACACGCTGACCGGCGGCATGTTCTCCGACGCGTACACCGCCCTGGTCCAGATGGTGATCACGGTGATCGGCTCGGTGTCCCTGCTGGTATGGGTCGGCGTCCACTACGGGCTGGCCACTCCCGACGGGATGGGGCCGTTCGACCTCGAGCAGCTGACCAGCGCCACGGCCGGCGCCCCGATCAACTGGGCCACCCTGGTGTCGCTGGGGATCGGCGACATCGTGGCCATCGACTTCATGCAGCGAATCTTCTCCGCCCGGTCGCCCTCGGTGGCCCGTCGCGCCTGCCTGACCGGCGCCGCCCTCACCGCCGCGGTCGGGGTCGTGTACGCGCTGGTGGCGCTCGCGATCGTGCCGGTGCTCGGCCCCGACGCGCCGACGCCGGTGCTGTTCACCCTGCTCGAGAACGCCGCGCCGGCGTGGCTTGCGATCCTCGTGCTCTCCGCGATCATCGCCGCGTCGTGCTCGACGGCGAACGGCGTCGTGCTGGGCACCGCCTCGGTCGCGGTGCGCAACATCCGCGGCCTGCGGGACCCGTCGATCGGCTCCGGATCCTCGCGCACGGATCCTCTGTTGCGCGCGGTGCGCTGGACCATGCTCCCCGTGGTGGCGGTCGCGATCCTGTTCGCGCTGCGCGTGCCCCAGACCGGCATCCTGCTGACCCTCGCGTTCGACCTGCTCCTGGCCTGCCTGCTCGTCCCGTTCGTCGCCGGGCACTGGTGGCCCCGGCGGGCCACGCGGGCCGCGGCGACCGCCGCCGTGGTCGTCGGCCTCGTCGTGCGGCTCAGCCTCTTCGTTCTCACCCCGACCATCTTCGGCGCGGACAACACCCTGCTCCACGTGCCCAACGACCTCATCGGGCCGGCCTTCGACGGCTACCCGACCTTCCTGGGCTTCGCGGCCTCCCTGGTGGCCTTCGTCGTCACCGCGCTGCTGCGGCCCCCTCGCGAGGCGGCCGTGCTCACCCGCCGGGAGGACCTGCCCGCGGCAGCGTCGACGCGACCGTGAGCAGCGGAAGGTGACGTGCACCGCCACGGACATCTCCGCCGAGCAGCACGACCCCGCACACGTCGATCGCGTGCTGCGCGGCATTCCGACGCGCCGAGAGGGTCAGAGTCCGAAGTCGGCTTTCCGGATCAGCCCGTGAACGCCGGTGGTGCGATCGACGACCTGCGACACCTGGAAATCCGCGGCGGCCGACAGGTAGGCGTAGGCCACCGGTTCGGCCATTCCGCGATCGCGGACCAGGAACGTCATCGCGTGCCGCACGGCGTCCTTCATCGCCAGGTCCAGCGAGGTCTGCTGACCGCCTCCGTCGGGGCCGTCGGGGTCGGAGAGCCCGATGGGGAGCCAGTGTGTCGGGGTCTCGGCGAACGGGCGCCCGACCGCCGCAGCGGGCACCGGCCCGCCGGGTGGGATGGTGGTCAGCCTCAGCGTCGCCCGCAGTGAGCCCTCCATCGCCGTCAGGGCCACCTCGCCGTCGCCCTGGGCGAAATGCGGGTCGCCGATGAAGAACGACGCGCCGGGCACCCGGACCGGCAGGTAGAGCCGCGAACCGACACCGAGCTCGTTGATGTCGATGTTCCCGCCGCTGTCGGTGGGCGGTACGGAGTCGACCAGTGCCGTCGTGTCCCGGGCGACGCCCATGAGCCCGAGGAAGGGGGCCAGCGGGAAGGTGACCTCCCCCGCGCCGGCGGGCAACGCCCCGACCAGCCCTGACGACCCGGGACGTGCCGGGGTGAACACACTGATCTCGCCGCCGGTGTTGAACCAGCGCTGCAGGTCCGCGCGACCGTCCCACGCCTCCGGGTACTCGCCGGGCAGCGCGCCCCTGCCGTGGCGGTTGGAGATCACGCCGTTGGGCACGCGCGGGACGAGGTCGAGCACGTCGATCGCGAGCGTGTGACCGGGCTCGGCGCCGCGGACCGCGATCGGCCCGGTCGTCACGTGCGGGCCCGGGCCGTCGTGCGGGGTGGAGGCCGCCACGGCCGCGGCGTCGTCGAGGACGTCCCCCGCCGCGACACCGTGGCCCGTGAAGTACGTCCGCGGGTCCTTGCCCTGGTCCGCCCATCGCCCATCGCCCCGCCGGCCCCGCAAACCCACCGTCGACTCGGGCAAACCGTCGGCGCGACACTCTCACCACGGTGCAGGCGCGCTGTGACGCTCATCGATCTGCAGCGTGTCCGATGCGGACGGGCCGGGTGGGGCCGGCCGGTCGGCGGGGGGAGCCGACCGACCGGCCCCGGTGAACCTGTTGCGGTTCGGCGGTGACGCCGCAACAGGCGATCAGGGGGTCCGCGGTCTGACCGCTGTCCGGTCTGCCCACCGAGGTCAGCGCGGCTTTCCGCCGGAGGGCGAGAGCGGCCGGGGACCGCTGGGCAACGACGAACCGCCATGTCCTGGTGAGTCGTCGCCGGCGCATCCGCACCAGAAGCAGACGAGGCCTCCGGTGACCATGCGGGCACGTGGCCCCGGCTCCTGCCCGCTGACCGCTGTCGCGTCGTGGCGGCGCGGGGAGGCGTCGCCAGGTCGTGACGACGTGTGACGAGGAAGCAGCCCGGCGTCGAGGACGGCGTTCTCCGCGGCCCGCACCGTGAGACCCCTGAGCTCGGGCACCAAGGCGATCCCCGGCGATCTTCCGTCAGCAGCGACAGGGATGGATGGGCGGAACACTGAATTGTTCACGGCACCCTTCGGTAACGCGGTCGAACCGGCGGATCGCTCCGCACGAGGTCTGATCGAGCCGGGGTCGCGATCCCCATCGGCCTCGGCCGCTCGGGAACCGTCGCCATCAGGCCACCCGCGGGACCCACGCCGCCCACCGTCCGATCCCCGTGCTGATCGAGAGCTCGCACCGGAGAATCCCTTTCGCCATTCCCGCGTCTGGAGGGTGCTGACCATAGACCCTCGCGAAGAGCCCGAAAGATCCCGAGCCCATCATGTCAGGAATTGTGTACACCTCTGCGAGTCACGACGGAGCGTCGAATCGAACGCGGCAACCCTCGACAATCCGATGCGTGAGCACCCGGACGCCCCGGACCCACGGGAGACCCGGGAGAGTGCGGGAAAGTTCACCCGATTGCGGCGCCCGAGGTACCGGACGACGGCGCCGCGGCGATGATCGCTGGCCGATGGGGACATCCTTGCGAACGAAACGTGGCCGGCCCACCACGTCGACCCACTCCGCAACGTAGCCGGTCGTCGCGCGTTATCGACAGGAACGGGAGCACTCACGCGCCATTCTCCGAACGGAGAAGGGCCCACCACGTGGGGCACCCCCGCCACCCGGCGTGCGACCAGAGGGATGCAGCGTGGACGGCTCGACTGCACAGACGAGTATGGCTCTGCGCCGAGGCACCTGCGCGGTGCCGTCATGACCGAGCGAGGGCCAGGGCGCCCGCCGTCGATCGATCGGGCCCGTCTGGTCGCGACGGCCAAGGATCTCGCCGCCCGGCACGGGTTCGCCGCGGTGAGTGCGCGCGAGGTGGCTGCGGCGCTCCACGTGAGCCCCATGGCCCTCTACCGCCACATCTCTTCCATGAGCCAGCTCCGCGCGGAGGTCACGGACGCCGTCCTCGCGGAGCTCGTCGTGCCGCCGAGCTCCGCGAGCTGGGAGCATCGCCTGCAAGCCATCGCCTCGGAGCTTCGCCGTCTGTGCCGGCAGTACCGCGGACTGGAGTCCGAACCGGCGATCGGTCGGCACTCCACACGGCTGGCACTCAGCGTGTACGAGGTCGCGTGCGCGGCCGGCCGCGAGCCCGAGGACGCCTGGGACGCCACCCACCTGGTCCTCGGGCTGATCGTGGGTCACGCTCTCCTGCTCGACTTCCAGCACGGAAGCCCGGCCAGTCGAGGGCGCCTGGACGAGGACCTCGCGCCCGCCCCGCAGCACTGGGGGCTGGCGGCACCGGTGAGCGACCGTGTGACCCGCTCGCTGGTCGACGAGACCGTCGTCCGGATCGTCGGCGATCCGGGTTCCGGGGCGCACACCGGATCGTGATCGCACCCAGCGCCGGTATGGAGGCGCCTCTGTCGAGCGGCAGGGGCGAGCAGGCCTCGACATGGTGCATCGTGGCTGGTCTCGCGTGGCTGGTCTCGCGTGGCTGGTCTTGCTGCGCACCGGCGACGGTGACCCGCGCCGACGGACGAGCGGAGGCGCCGGCCTCCGTATGGTCTAGAGGACGAGGTCGGCCCAGCCGAAGATCGTCGCGTCGAGAGCATCGCTGCGGGCGCCGGGCTCGTCGTCGTCGACCCAGATACCCTGCGCCCGGCAATAGCGGACGAAGTCCGGCACGACCCCGGGCTCAGCATCGTCGATCGGGCCGCGCGGCGCGGGGACCCGCGGAGCGAGCACCTCACGCTGGGGCACGCCCCGCAGCGAGAAGATTCGCCACGCGGCGTGGCGTTGCTCCACCTGGAACAGCAGCCCGAGGTGGACCGTCAGCTCGACGTCGCTCGACGCCGGCAGGCTGAGGGTCGCGCTCGCGGAGGCCACCGCGCGTGTCCCGTTGAGATTGACCGAGACCGGGCCACAGCACATGACCGGCAGCACCTGCCGGTCGGTCAACGCCCTCGAGAACTCGACGAACTCGACGGCCGGCCCATGGAACCAGTCCATGCGGACCTCGGCGTCGTCGTGGTAGCAGGCTGCCATCTGGCGCCACCACCCCCGCATATGCGCCTCGCGCTCGGCAAGGACGAGCTGCTCGATCTCGACCACGTCTGCCGCGGCGATGAGCCGTCCGCTCGGAGCCGCGTCCTCACGGTCCGGGCCGTCCGGCTCCGGCGCTGACTCGACTCCACTCACCCGGTTCCCACCTCACGCCTCACGTCCGATCGCACCGTCCCGCTGCATCATCGCGTCCCCGCCGCCGCCGTTACTCTCCGGGACCACAGGCCGCGGCACCAGCCGGTAGGAGCTCCGCGACTCCCAGGCTCGAGCAGGCGGCGAGGGGTCGCTGGACGAGGCTCACCCGGCCCACGGCAGAACCACCGACGCACGTCGGCACGGCCTGTGTCGACCCTGGAGTTCGTTGCTCGTATTGTTGCTCGTATCGACGAGGAAGGTCGTCCCCGTTCCGCCGATCCGAGGGTGATCCTCGGCCTCTCGGATCATTCCGCTTGCATCAAGGCTGTCGTGATCTCTCGGGCAGCGAGGTCGTCAAATATGCGCCGCGGGGGAATCGGATGGTTCGCTAGGTCGTACAGGCATCACCCCCGGGGCTCCGTGCTGCTAGCAGCTGCCCCAGGGGTCCAGGCAATCGAGGCGATGCCCGGCCGAGCGCTCCTCGAGGAGCTGGATGGCCACGTCGTGCACGGTGATGCCGCGCGCCGCGGCCCGTTCGTGGAGCGCGTGGCCGGCCTGTTCGACGGTGATCTCCAGCAGCACCGAGAGGATCCCTTCGGCTTGGTGCACCGCCGGCGGATACACGCTCAGTCGGCTCGAAAGATCAGCGCTCATCAGGCCTCCAGCCATGGTTGCCCCGACGGTGTGCCGCAGCAGGGCGACGGCGATGTCCCACCTGACGCCGACCAGGTTCGCCCGGCTTTCGCGTCGCGTCTATCGGCCATCCGGCGCAGCCGCCGTGGGGCGCGTCGGTCGACAACGGGGTCGAGCGGGTCCTTGCCCCACCGTCGCCAGCACCCGGAGCACCGGAGGGCGTCGTGCGCGCACTCGACGTGCGGGTCAGGGCTGGCCGGGGTGCTCGTAGCGGCCGGTCCAGCGGGTGGCCGGGTCGAGGACCTCGGCCAGAGCAGGCGGCGGGTGCGGGAGCCACACTTCGGCGCCGGCGATGAGCAGCCGCACCCGCAGACCGGTGATGACCCGCAGTAGCCGCGGCGAGCAGCTGACCAGCCCCGCCGTGTCGAGCACCACCAGCGCGGGCCGGTCGCGGCGTCCTCGCCGGACCAGTCCGGCCCCGAGGCGTTCCCGGATCCGTTCGGCGAGTTCGCCGTGCCCGACTCCGGCCGCGGCCACCAGCACCCCGCGCCGCCGCCGCGCCGGGTGGTTCCCGTGACCGGGAACCGGTGCGCCACGGACGAGCCCGTCCAGCCCGTCGAGCTCGGCAAGACGCGCGATGCGCGTGCTGGGGCGGGCCAGCGGCTCCGGTCCGGCGTGCTCGAGGGCGACCTCGTCGTGGACCAACCCGGCGTCGACGTCGCCGCCGAGCAGACGGCCGGCTTCCCGCCGCAACGTCCCCAGCGCCGGGCCGAGCTCCCCGTGGGGTGCCGGCACGGGCCGCACCAGACACCGCCGGGACGCGGCGGCCGGGGTGCGCCGGCCTTCTCCGGCGTTCTCGGTAACGCTCATCACGATCACCCTTCTCTGACCGGGTGATGCGGCCCGCGGACGGCGGTTTCCGCCGCGCGCCGAACCGCGTGCGTGCTGGGGCGCCCGGATTCGAACCCGGAGCGCCTGATCCGGTGTCAGCTGTGCTGCCGCGACACCACGCCCCACCGACCAGCCCAGCCCAGGTCGTCGCGGCACCGCAGCCGCGGCCCGCTGCCGCCCGGACGTGCCTCCTAGCGGGTTCTGCGCGGCAGGACCGGTACCCGCACGGTGAGGATCCCGTCACGCAGGTCGGCGGTGGTGAACTCGGGGTCGAGCTGCGCGGGCAGTGCGACCCACAGCGCGAACGGCCCGGGCCGCCCGGGCGGCGCCCGCACCCCGCCCGGGTGGTCGATCATCGGATCGCCGTGGATCACCAGTCGTCGGGCGGCGGGTTCGAGGTCGACGGTGACCTCACCGGGCCGCACCCCGGGTAGCTCCGCGTGCACCACGACATGGTCGGCGAGGTGATGGACCTGGGCGGCCGGGCTGCGCCACCACCCCTTCCAGGTCGCGGGCACCCGCACCGGGTCGACCCCCGTCGACCCCACCGTCGCGTCCGTCGCGTCCGAGGAGCGCCGCACCGTCACCGATCCGCCCCCGGCCTGCTCGGCGCGCTCGGCACACACGGCGCACTCGACCTGTGCGGTGTGCAGGGCGGGTGTCGTGTCGGCCTGCTCCGGGGTCATGGCCACGTCCTCCTCGCCGTTGGCGTGGCACGCGCTGGTGGCGACTGTGACGGGGCGGCGTCGCGGCCACGCGCCCTGGCACTGCCATAAACCTACAACAGATACAGCATATTACGCCGCAGCGTGGAGGCTCGGCGTCGAGGCCACCGCTCGGCCGGTGGAGTCAGCCGGCGTGCGGCTCGGGCGGTTCGGGCTCGAGGTTGACCTCAGGGTGCTCGCGGCGAACCCGTTCGATGATGGCGCGCAGGACCGAGAGCTGCGTTTCGAGGTCGAGGACCAGGGCGGTGCCGGCCAGGTTGAGCCCGTCGTCGAGCAGCCTGTGAATGCGTTGGCCGCGGGCGACGTCGTTGTTGCTGTAGCGGCGGGTGCCCCCGGAGGTACGGGCGGGATGGATCAGGCCACGGCGTTCGAAGTGTCGCAGGCTACGGACGTCGACCCCGGCGAGGTCGGCGGCCACGGAGATCCCGTACACCGGTTGGTCCGGGCCGGGGCCGGTCACCGATCGCTCCGCATGTCGCTGATCACCCTTCCTGCCCTGCAGGCCCGCGCACCGCCGGCGCACGGCTCGCGCTCGACCCGGGACGGTACCTCGTTGTCCTCACCGGTGTCGGTAATCGGGCCTCCATGTCAACGATCCCCAGGTCGCGGCGTGACGACGGACCGACTTTCATGAGAAGAAGTTCTATGCCATATTCGATGTAGATCGACGCAGGCAACGTCCTCGACCACGCACGAGGTGATCGATGATGCTGTTCGACCACGACCCGTTGGACGCGTTCCGCGCGCTGGACCGGCGGACCGGCACCCGCCACCAGCTCGGCAGCGGGATGCCCATGGACGTGCACCGCGACCAGGACCGGTTCGTTGTCGAGCTCGACATCCCCGGGGTGGATCCGGGCTCGATCGACGTCTCGGTCGACGGCAGCACCCTGACCGTGACCGCCGAACGCAGCACCCCCCACCTCCACGGAGCCGAACGGGGCCCGGACAGCCCCGACGGGCAGGACTGGCTGGTGGCCGAGCGGCCCCGCGGGCGGTTCAGCCGCCGGCTCAACCTGGGCCCGCAGCTCGACCGCGAGCACCTGCGCGCCTCCTACGTCGACGGGGTGCTCACGCTGACCATCCCGGTCGCCGAGCAGGCCAAGCCCCGCCGGGTCACCATCGACCACACCGGTCAGGGCGGGCACGCCGGCGCCCGCGGGGACCGGCGCACGGAACCCCGATCAGCCCCCGGTCCGCCTTGATCGCCCCCGCACCCCGAGGGACGGGCGCACCGCGGGTGGTCGACCCTCGTGCCACCAGCACGGCCTCCCGGCGCGCCACCCCGCATCACCAGCCCGTCAACACCCGGGGCCCCGACCCAGAGGGGTCCCCGGGAGGTGGTTTCCGGCAGAGGTGAAGCCGATGACCTACGCGCTGCACTACCGGCTCAGGGACTCCGCGGTGGCCACCGACCGCGACCTGCAGATCGCGGTGTTCGACGAGCTGGCCATCCACCGGCCGCCATGGCTCGAGGTCAGCGCCTACGAGTTCGACACCCACACCCGGATGCTGGTGCTCGACCTCGACGACGTGGCCTGGCTCGAGGAGCTCCCCGCCCTCTCGGCCTACCTCAACGGGCTCGAACGACGCTGCCAGACCCCACCCCGCAGCGGTGTCGGCGAGCCCGTCACCCGGAAGGCCGAACACGCGATGCCCGACACCGCGACCCCAAGCGGCCGCTGGGACCCGGTCGGCAGCCGCACCACCATCCCGACCGCCACTGCCCCCGATGCGCCCGATGCCCCCGATGCCCCCGGCGGCCCCGCTCAGCGCCCGGTGGCCCAGCACTGATGCGGATGGATCGGTGCCGCACCTCCTGGATGACGGGACCTCAGGGCTCGCTCCCCGGAGAGGCGACCCCTCCGTGGAGAGCGACGGATGGCGACGGTCACCGCTGCGCGCTGTGCGGGCGGAGCCTCGCCTCGCCCAGTGCCTGCAGCTCGGCATCGGTGAGCACGAGCGCGGCGGCCTGAACATTGCTTCGTAGGTGCCCGACGCTGGTGGCGCCGGGTAGCGGTAGCACGGGCTGATCCGGGCGGCTCTGCTGATGAACCCAGGTCAGGGCGACCTGGGCCGGCGTGACGCCGTGGCGGGTCGCGGGCGCCGCGATGGCCTCCTGAAGCTCGGCCGAGCCTGTCTCGTCGGTGAGCCGGCCGTGGCCCAGCGGTGAGTGGGCCACGAGGTCGATCCCGAGCTCGCCGAGGGTCGGTAGGAAGTCCTCGGCGTCGTCGGCGACGAGTGACCACTGCTCCTGGAGCGCGGAGATCGGGTGCACGGCGTGTGCTCGGCGGACGTCGTCGATGGTCACGTTCGACAGCCCGATGCCGCGGATCTTGCCAGCGGTGACGAGCTCGGCCATGGCCCCGACAGTCTCCTCGATCGGGGTGTCGTCGCTGCGATGGTGGAGGTAGTAGAGATCGATGACATCGACCCCGAGCCGACGCAGGCTTGCTTCGCACGAGCGCCTCGCCGTGGCGGGATCGGCCCGGACGCTCCAGTCGTCGAAGCGCCCGGATTCGCCCCAGTAGACCCCGAACTTCGAGCAGAGCAGCACCTCGTCGCGGCGGCCAGCGATGGTGCGCCCGACGAGGTCCTCGTTTCCGTACATCTCTGCGGTGTCGAGCACGGTCACGCCCTGGTCGAGAGCGCCGTGGACGACGGCGACCGGATCACGGAGCGGATCGTTCTCGGCCCGTGGCTCGGGGGCGCGCAGCCGCATGAGGCCGAGCCCTTGCCCCGGTGGGTTCTCGGTGGCCCGGCGGAGTGGTGAGAGCACGAAGCGACGCTAGAACCCCGATCGAGGCCCACGAGCCCGCCATGTCCCGCCAGAAGTCGGCGTGGCCGCGGTGTCGACCGGTTCGCGTCGTGGGTATTTCTCGTCGCATGGCGTCCACACAGGAACCCGACCAGCGCGAACACGTCAGCCAGGACACCAGCGGTCGCGTCGGCGAGGACCTGGCGCGCACTCTCGACGAAGCCGCCCGCGCGTTGCTCGAACGAGGCGAGGAAGACGGCGTCGAGCACACCCTCGGCCTCGTGGTGCGCGGTGCGATCCAGACCGTCCCGCACGTCGAGCAGGCCGGCATCTCCCTGGTCGAGCGCGTCGGACGCGTCGAGTCCTACGTCCCGAGCAACGAGGTCGTACGGGAGCTCGACGAGCTGCAGAACGAGCTCGGCGAAGGACCCTGCCTGGACTCGATCTGGCACGAGCAGCGGACCCTGATCGACGACATGGCTCGCGCGCACGACCGGTGGCCGCGCTACGCGCCCGCCGCGCGAGAGCAGGGCGTCGGGTCGCTGATCTCGTTCCAGCTCTTCGCCGAGCGCGGCAGCGCCGGGGCGCTGAACATGTACGCCCCGAAGCCGCACGTGTTCGACGAGAGCACCGCCGATGCCGGCCGACTGTTCGCCGCCCAGGCCGCCCTGGTGCTGCACGGTGCCCAGCACATCCAGGGGCTGCACATCGCCCTGGAGAGCCGCGACGTCATCGGGCAGGCCAAGGGCATCCTCATGGAGCGTTTCGGCATCGGCCAGCAGCAGGCCTTCTCCATGCTCGTCGAGTCGTCCCAGAACACCAACATGAAGCTGGTGAAGGTCGCCGAATGGCTCACCACGGAGGCAGAGAAGAAGGGCGCCCACCGCTGACGCGATGCCACCTGCCGGCGGCCCGCGAGTCCCGACGGAAGGACCGCCCCCAGATCGTCTGGCCGATCAGCCACCGGGCGAGGTTGTCCGGGCGGTGTCCGCCGGACGCGAGGACATGGATCCTCATTCGACCATCTTTCCGCTGGTGTCGGCCCGGGAACGGCTCGGCTGCACGCGTTTCGGCTCGCCCGGCATCTTCGGGTACTCCGGCGGATAGGGCAGGTCGCCGAGGTCGTGGTCGCGCTCGTCGCGTTCCACCCACTCCAGCACGGTCTCCAGGCTCCCCGGGTGGTCGTGCAGCCCGGCCAGCGCGTCGCCGCGCTCGGCGAGGACGCCGGCGGCGGTGAGGACGTCGAAGTCGTCCGGGTCGACGTCCGGGAGCTCCTCCCAGCGCAGCGGCATCGACACCGTGGCCCGCGGCGTGCCGCGGACCGACCACGCCGAGGCGATGGTGCGGTCGCGGGCGGCCTGGTTGTAGTCGAGGAAGACGCGCCGCCCGCGCTCCTCCTTCCACCAGTCCACCGAGGCCTGCGACGGGATGCGCCGGCAGACCTCGCGCGCCAGCGCGATCACCGCCCGGCGGACCCCGACGAAGTCCCATTCGGGGCGCACCGGCACGAGCACGTGGACGCCGCGACCCCCCGAGGTCTTCGGCCGCCCCTGCAGGCCGGCGTCGTCGAGGACCTCGCGCAGCACGCCCGCGACGCGCACGGCGTCGGCGAAGTCGGTGCCCGGCTGCGGGTCGAGGTCGATGCGCAGTTCGTCGGGCTGGTCGACCTGCCCGCGGCGCACCGGCCACGGATGGAAGTCGAAGGTGCCGAGGTTCGCCGCCCAGGGCAGCACGGCCGTGCGCGTCGGGCAGATCTCGGTGGCGGGCCGACCGCTGGGGAACCGGACCTCGACGGTGTCGACCCAGTCCGGAGCGCCCTTGGGCACGCGCTTCTGGTAGAAGAACTCGCCGGTCACACCGTCGACGAACCGCTTGAGATGCGTCGGGCGTTCGTAGAGCACCGCGAGCAGCGGCTCGCGGACCGCGACGTAGTGCTCGACGACCTGCCGCTTCGTGATCCCGCGGTCCGGGAAGTAGACCTTGTCGGGATTGCTGATGCGGACGGCCAGGCCGTCGACGTCGATCTCCTCCGCCGGGGACTTCGCCACGGCGGCAATCTACTCGTCGCCGCCGGTGACGCCGCTCTCGTCGGCGGTGCGCAGACGGTCGGCCAGCGCCTGGAGCTCGCCGCGCAGCCGGTCGATGTCCCCCGAGCCGAGGCCGGTCTCGGCCGCGACCCGGCGCTGGATCGCCAGCACGGGCTCCCGCAGGGCGTCGCCCTCGGGGGTGCAGGACACCTCGACGGTGCGCTCGTCCTCGGGGCGGCGGCGCCGGTCGACCCGGCCGCGCTCCTCGAGGCGCTGGAGCAGCGGCGAGAGCGTGCCGCTGTCGAGGTGCAGCTCGCGGCAGAGCCGCCCCATCGTCGTCGGTCCGTTCTCCCACAGCACGAGCAGGACGACGTACTGGCTGTAGGTCAGCCCCAGGGGAGCGAGGCCACGACGGAAGGACGCCGCGATCGCGCGCGAGGCGTCATGGAGCGCGAAGCACAGCTGGGCGTCGAGCGTCGTCGGCGCCGCCGAGGTCGCCGGAGTGTCCGTGCTCATGTGCCCAGGGTAGGCCCGACGGGAAGTGATGCGCGTTACCGTGGGGTGATGAGTGCGTCGAAAGGCCCAGGTGGGGGCGTTCCCGGGACATCGGGATCGGGGGCCGACGAGCCCGCGGGCCCGCCCGGGCGGTTCGCCGACGACCTCGTCGGCCTCGACCCGGACGATCCCGAGGCGCGTGCCTTCGCCGCGCATCTCGACCGGATCGAGCACGTCGGCCCCGCGGCGTTCACCGTCGAGGGTCAGCTGGCCGGGGTCCGGGAGTTCGCCGACTCCGCCAATCGAGCCGACGGCGCCCGGCGCCTCGCGGCGATCGTCCTCGTGACGCTCGTGCTGCTCGGGACCGGTTTCGTGATCTTCGAAGTGCTCGAGGTGGTCCTGCGCACGGCCTTCTGAGCCGAGCGCGCCGCGACGACACCGTATTAGCCTGGACGCATGAGCAGTGACGCCTCGATCGGCACCCCGAAGGTCAGCAAGTCCGACGCGGAGTGGCGCGAGCAGCTCACGCCCGAGGAGTACCAGGTACTGCGCCAGTCCGGGACCGAGCGCCCCTTCACCGGCGAGTACGACGAGGTCTTCACCGAGGGCGTGTACTCCTGCCGCGCCTGCGGCGCCGAGCTCTTCCGGTCGGAGACCAAGTTCGCCTCCCATTGCGGGTGGCCGTCGTTCTACGCGCCGTCCGAGGACGACAACGTGATCCTGCGCGAGGACAGCTCGATGGGCATGACCCGCGTCGAGGTCCTGTGCGCGACCTGCCACTCGCACCTCGGCCACGTCTTCAGCGGCGAGGGCTACGGCACGCCCACCGACCAGCGCTACTGCATGAACTCGGTGAGCCTGCGCCTCGAGCCCTCCGGCTGACGGCGAATTCACCCGGGGGTGTTCGTTCCTGGGTGGTTCGTTACGCTTTCCGGCCGATGACTGCCGTGCTGACGTCCCGCGAACGCCCCCGACGGGTGATGCGGGAGCTCGCCCGCCGCCTCGCCCCGATCCAGCCCCGTCGCCTGCTCGTCGCGGCGGGGCGAGCGCTCTCGCCCCGGCAGCTGACCGGCCTGCGTACCGCTCTCGGGGCGCTCGAGCAGGGCAGCTGGATCCGCGGTCTGGAAGCGCACGTCCCCAACCGTGGCGACCGGTTCGCGGTGTTCGGCGACATCGTCGAGCGCCTGCGCTCGCCCCGGCCGCTCTACCTCGAGTTCGGCGTGCACGAGGGCCGGACCCTGCGCTGGTGGAGCGAGCACCTCACCGCGCCGGGCGCTCGGATGATCGGCTTCGACAGCTTCGACGGCCTGCCCGGCGACTGGCACGCCGACGCCCCGGCGGGCAGCTTCGCCACCGGGGTCGTCCCGGAGATCGACGACGAGCGGGTGGAGATCGTGCCCGGCTGGTTCTCCGACACGCTCCCGGGCCGAGAGCTCCCGCCGCACGACGAGCTGGTCGTCAACGTCGACTGCGACCTCTACTCGAGCACGCGCGAGGTCCTCGACTGGCTCGAGGAGCACCTTCGCCCCGGCACGCTCGTCTACTTCGACGACCTGTTCGACCACGACGCCGAGCTGCGCGCGGTCTGGGAGTGGGCGGACGCGCACCCGGAGACCGTGCGGCCGCTGTCGATGGCGCGCTGGGGCCAGCACCTCCTTCTCGAGTACCGCGCGACCCCCGCGAGTTCGCCCTGACGCTGCTCCGTACGGATCAACCAGCACGCCCGGCACGAGGTTTTCGGCACCGACACCGGTGTCCGACGCCACCGGCGGCGGGCGTGAACCGGCAGGATCACTACCGTCGGGAGACGGTCAGCCCGCCTCGCGCCCCCACCACAGGTTGCAGAGAGGACGATGCCGTCGATGGGCCACCCGCTCCGACCCGGGACCGCACCGGACAACCATCATCCGCGCCGTCCCCACCCGCTCTCCGCCCGTCTCCCGCGATTCGACGAGACGGTCCAGTACGACGTCATCCGCGACTGCCTCATGCCCGAGGAGCAGATCGACGGCGTCTACGCCAGCGAGAGCGCCGGCATCGCGCTGTGCGGCATCACCAACCGCCGCGTGATCCTGCTCGACACCGCGTTCCCCGGCGGCCGCGCGGCACTGATCACCGCGCCCTACAGCCGGATCACGACGGTCTCGTACGTCTCCTCGGAGGACGAGCCGATCTTCTCCCGCACCGTGGCGATCCAGGTCGGGAGGACGTTCTACGAGGTCACCTGCCGCGGCGAGGAGCAGGCCGCGGAGATCCACGACCTCATCACCTGGCATCTCATCGACTGAGCGTCACCGGCTGAGGCTCACCGGCTGAGGGCGGGCACTCCCCCGGACGGAGCGACGAGCTCCTCGACGCCCACGGCCGTGATGCCACGCTCGCGCGCGACGCGCACGACGAGGTCGGTCAGGTACGGCCAGGTGCAGATCACCGCGTCGACGTCACGACCGACCAGCTCGCCCACCCGGGCGGCCACCCGGGTGGCGATGTCCGGGCCCGGCCGCAGCAGGGTCCGGTCGACGAGGTGGACATCGACGGCACCCGGCGCGTGGTCCGCCAGCAGGCGGCGGGCCTCTCGGACGTGCTCGGCCGCCACGTGCAGGAAGCCGACGGTCGCCACACACGGAATATGTCATGTCGCGTTGCGTGAAGCGACTACTTCATCGATGTACGGCTCGTCCGATACGCCAGGCGGAGCCCCGTTACGGCAACGAGGTGACGAGCTGCTGCGGCGAGACGCGCGGACCGGTGAAGAACGGAACCTCCTCGCGTACGTGCCGCCGGGCCTCGGTGGCACGCAGGTCGCGCATGAGGTCGACGATGCGGTCGAGCTGGTCGGACTCGAAGGCGAGGATCCACTCGTAGTCGCCGAGCGCGAAGGCGGGCACCGTGTTGGCGCGGACGTCGGCATAGCCGCGGGCGGCCTTGCCGTGGTCGGCGAGCATGGTGCGCCGCTCCTCGTCGGGGAGCAGGTACCAGTCCAGCGAACGGACGAACGGGTAGAGGCACAGGTAGCCCTTGGGCTCCTCCCCCGCGATGAACGCCGGGACGTGGCTCTTGTTGAACTCCGCAGGGCGGTGCAGCGCCGTCGCCGACCAGTGCGGCGTCGACGCGCGGCCGAGCGCGGTGCGGCGCAGGGCGGTGTAGGTGGCCTGCAGCGACTCGATGTCCGGGGCGTGGGTCCAGACCATCCAGTCGGCGTCCGCACGCATGCCGGCGAGGTCGTAGAGCCCGCGCGCCGCGACGCCCTTCCCCTCGGCCTGGTCGAGCACGCCGGCGAGCTCGTCGCCGAGGGCCGCGCGGTCCTCGGGGAGGCGCGCCGGGTCGGTGCGGAACACCGACCACATGGCGTAGCGGATGGTCGAGTTCAGCTCGTCGTAGTTCAGCCGGGCCACGCCCTTCATCGTGCCACTGCCGGGAGACGAAGCGCAGAGAGCTCGACCCATCGACGGGCTACAGCGACTCCTCGGTGCGCTGCGACGCCGCCGCGAGGTGGTCGGCGACCCGGTGGGCCGCGGCGTCGGCGGTGGCCAGGCAGGCCGGTACCCCGACCCCGTGCAAGGTGGCGCCGGCGATCGCCAGCCCGGGCAGCGCGGCGACGCCGCTCTCCATCGCCGCCACGCGGTCGAGGTGCCCGACGCCGTACTGGGGCAGCCCGCCCGGCCAGCGCACCACCGCGCTCTCCACCGGGACCTCCTCGATGCCGGTGAGCGCGGCGAGGTCGCTGCGCGCGGCGCTGAGCAGGTCGTCGTCGTCGCGGCGCAGCGCGCCCGCGTCGCCGTGACGGCCGATGGAGAGGCGAAGCACCGCGGTGTCGTCGGGGTCCGGGTGGGCAGGGTCGGACGCAGCCAGGTGGGGCCACTTCTCGGAGCTGAAGGTCGCCGCCTTGATCGTCCAGGGCAGGCCGTCCGGACGCTGCTCCCCCGCGCCGACGAGGACCCCCGACCGCCCGGCGAGCGGGGCCGCCGCGGCCGCGGGCAGGGCGAGGACGACGAGCGCGGTGGACGCGAGCTCGATCTCCCCCGCGGCACGTGCGGCGTCCGGGGCGTGGCCGGCGAGCAAGCGGCGCAGCGCCGGCGCGGGCACGGCGAGCACGACGGCGTCGGCGTCGATCGGGTCGCCCTCGCCCAGCGTGGCGCGCCAGCCCGACCGGGTGCGCTCCAGGCCCGTCACCGTGCGGCCGAGACGCACCTCGGCGCGGGCGGCCAGGGCGAGCGTGGCGGGCAGGTCGGCGAGGCTCCCGCGCAACGTGCCGAACACGGGCACGGGAGGCGCGCCCTCGACCGGCGGGACGGGCAGGCAGGAACGGGCGGCGGCGAGCAGCGAGCGGGGGTCGGCGTCGAGCGCGCTCGCGAGCGCCGGCACGGTCGCGCGCAGGCCCAGCCCGTCGGCGTGCCCGGCGTAGACGCCGCCGAGCAGGGGGTCGACCAGCCGGTCGGCGACCTCGTCACCCAGGCGCTCGCGCACCAGCGCACCCACCGCGACGTCCCCGCCGGGCTCCCACGGGCCCGGGCGGTCCTCGCGCAGCGCGGCGAGCCCGGCGGGCGAGAGGGCGTCGCCGGCGACGTCGGGGTCGCCGGGCACGCCCATCACGGTGCGCGGGGGCAGCCCGACCCGGCGCCCGCCGACCTGCAGCGACGAGGCGGCCGGACCGGGGTGCACGAGCTGGTCACCGAGGCCGAGCTCCACGATCCGCTCGGCGGCCTCCGGACGGCGGGCCAGGAACGCCTCGGCGCCGACGTCGACACGGCGACCGCCGATCTCGAGAGCCGCGAGCTTGCCGCCGAGCGCGCGGGCGGACTCCACGACGACGACGTCGGCGCCCGGTCCGAGCAGCGTGCGCAGACGGTGGGCCGCCGCGAGTCCGGACACCCCGCCGCCGACGACGAGGACGCGGGTCACGCGGAGTCGGCCGCTGGGTCGGTGCCGTGCACCAGGTCGACCACCCGGGCGAGCGCGTCGGGGTCGGTCTCGGGCAGCACGCCGTGGCCGAGGTTGAACACGTGGCCCGGCGCGCTGGCGCCCTCGGCGAGGATACGGCGGACCTCGCGCTCGACGACCTCCGGGCCGGCGAAGAGCAGGGCCGGGTCGAGGTTGCCCTGCAGCGCCGTGCCCCGCGGCACCCGGCACGCGGCCACGTCGAGCGGCACCCGCCAGTCGACACCGACGACGTCGGCGCCCGCCTCGCCCATCGCGCCCAGCAGCTCGCCGGTGCCGACACCGAAGTGGATGCGCGGCACGCCGGCGTCGGCGAGGCCCGCGAGCACCCGCGCGGAGTGCGGCATCACGAGCTCGCGGTAGTCGCGCTCGGACAGGGCGCCGGCCCAGGAGTCGAAGAGCTGGACGGCGTCGACGCCGGCCGCGACCTGGGCGCGCAGGAACGTCAGGGTGGCGTCGGCGAGGGCCGAGCACAGCGCGTGCCAGGTGTCCGGCTCGGCGTGCATCAGCGCCTTGGTGCGCTCGTGGTTGCGGCTGGGGCCGCCCTCGACGAGGTACGAGGCGAGCGTGAACGGGGCGCCGGCGAAGCCGATGAGCGGCGTCTCGCCGAGCTCGCGGACGAGCAGACGCACCGCCTCGGCCACCGGGGCCACGCCCTCGGCGTCGAGCACCGGCAGGGCGGCCACGTCGGCGGCGGACCGCACGGGCTCCTCGACGACGGGCCCGGTGCCGGCGACGATGTCGACCCCCACCCCCGCGGCCTTGAGCGGCACGACGATGTCGGAGAAGAGGATCGCCGCGTCGACGCCGTAGCGGCGCACCGGCTGCAGGGTGATCTCGCAGGCGAGGTCCGGGGTCAGGCAGGCATCGAGCATCCCGGTGTCCCTGCGGACCGCCCGGTACTCGGGCAGCGAGCGCCCGGCCTGGCGCATGAACCACACGGGGCGCCGCGACGGGCGTCCGCCGCGGGCGGCAACGAGGAAGGGAGCGTCGGGCAGGTGCCGACGCCCCGTGGTGATGTCTGTCGTCACGACCCCTGCATTCACGACCGCCGCCCTGCTCATGGTGGGTCCATCCTCCCACGGGCGCAGCCGGTCACCGTGATCGGAGCGAGGGTCACCCTCCCTGCCTCCCACGCGCCCCGGGACGCCCTCGCTCGTCGCGACGTCGCCACCGGCGGGAGCCGTTGCCCGAGGCCACGACCTGGCCGCACTCCGGCGTGGGAGGTACACGGGCAAACCCGTTCGGCCTACTGTCATCGAGGTGACGGCGCCCACCACCCACCCCGAGACGTTCCGGCGCGCGGTGGACTCCCTCAGCGAGCTCGAGACGCGCGCGGAGATCGAGCTGCGCACCATGCGACCCCCGCAGCGCCTGGCGCCCTACTCGGCCGCCTGGAGCGCCGAGGTGCTGGCCACCCCCCTGCCGCCCGGGACGGGCGAGGTCGACGACGCCGAGGTCGTGGTCACCGGGCGCCTGGTGCTCCTGCACGACCCCGAGGGCCAGGACGCCTGGGACGGCACGCTGCGCGTGGTGACGTTCGTGCGCGCGGAGCTCGACCCGGAGCACGCGGGCGACCCGATGCTCCCCGAGGTCGCGTGGTCGTGGCTCACGGGCGCGCTCGAGGACTCCGGGGCGGCCTGGACGGCGCTGGGCGGCACGGTGACCCAGACCGCCTCGGTCCGCTTCGGCGACATCAGTGGCCCGACCCACGCCACCGATCTCGAGCTGCGCGCGTCCTGGACGCCGACCGAGGAGATCCTGACCGCCCACGGGGACGCGTTCGCGGGTGTGCTCGCCATCGCGGCGGGACTTCCGCCGGAGGGCGTCACGACGCTCGGTGCCCGTCGCGCCGGTCGTTCCGGCTGACATTCTCCCGGTACCACCGGTATCGCTGTCGCAATTTTCCGGAACTTCTCGCAGGTCATCACAGGTCATCCTGTGCATTCACGGGGATGCTCAGGGTGACGTCCGATCAGCCCGGTCGCACTGCGACCGTCACGCGTAGGCGTTGGGGCGTTGGTTGCAGCCGCCCTGGGACGGTCGGCGCCACTCGGCACTCTCCGTAGTTACAGTTACACCGAGTGTTACTGCGAGACGATTTCGTGGAGTCTGTCCACTCCAAAGGGTGACCGCGACCGCGTAACGCACGAAACTCCACCGAGCGAAGTTGGCCCTGATGCTCTCGTTAACTCGCCCGGGGGGATATCTTCTCTCGCACGCACTTCCTCGTCCGATCGGCGGCGCGGTCGATGGTTCGGGGGCCCGGGTGCGGAATGTCGGGGGGCAAGACCGACTTCTAGGAGGTACTCGACGTGGCAACCGTGGGCCCAGGCATGGCCCTTCGCGGCGTCGCGAGCGGACTGCTGCCGCCGGCCATGGTCCCGCATCCGCGGGAAGAGATGTTCACCGTGCTGGTGGTCGACGACCACCCGCTGTTGCGTGAAGCCATTGCGCAGCGGCTCTCCTCGATGGGCGCGGGCACCGTCCACGAGGCGGCCTCGATCTCCGAGGCCCGCACGCGGGCCCTGGCCTCCGGGCCGTGCGATCTCGCGATCCTCGACCTCGGACTGCCGGACGGCAGCGGCCTGGACCTGATCGCGGAGCTCCGCGCCCAGGGCTGGAACCGTGTCGTGGTGCTGGCGGCCTCCGACGACCCGTCGGCGGTCCGTGCGGCCTTCCAGGCGGGCGCCCAGGCCTACCTGCTCAAGTCGGCGTCGCCCGGTGTGGTCACCGACGGCGTGCGCCGGGTCCTCGAGGGTGGCCTCTACGCCGACCCGTCCGTCGCTCCCCTGCTCGCGGCGGGCACCCGCGTGCCGGCGACCGACAACACCCCGCGGGAGCTCTCGGCCCGCGAGGTCGAGGTGCTGCAGCTGGTGGCCGACGGCCGCTCCAACAAGGAGATCGGCGACGCGCTGAGCCTCTCGGCGCTGACGGTCAAGAGCCACCTCTCCCGGATCGGGCGCAAGCTCGGCACGGGTGACCGTGCGCAGATGGTCGCGCTGGCCATGCGGGCCGGCGTCATCCGCTGAGCGCGAGAGCGCGTAGGTCGACCACCGCCGACGGTGGACGGTCGGCTGCGGTCATGCGGTCCACGGACCCCGCCGGAGGCGCCGGCGGGGTCCGTGACCGGATCGCGGACGGGAACCTGGGGGGTCACGACACGCCCACGAGTTCCGCTGGATCTCCCGCAGACGCGGGCGACACGCGGCAGACTGCATCCTTCGTGACGGCACACACGGACCCCGCACAGAGCGGGCAGGCCGATCCTGGGCTCGACTCGACGGTCGTCGACCTGCTCGAGCCGGCCGAGGGCGTGCCGCCACTCGTCGCGGACCGTGCAGCGCTGGCGGACGCCGCCGCTGCGCTGGCCTCGGGTCACGGTCCGGTCGCGGTCGACGCCGAGCGGGCGTCGGGCTACCGCTACTCCGCCCGCGCCTATCTGGTGCAGCTGCGCCGCGAGGGCGCCGGCACCTTCCTCGTCGACCCGATCGCCTGCGACGGCGACCTCACCGTGATCGGCGAGGCCCTGCGCGGCGTCGAGTGGGTGCTGCACGCCGCCTCCCAGGACCTGGCGTGCCTCGCCGAGGTCGGCATGCGCCCCAGTTCCCTCTTCGACACCGAGCTCGCCGGGCGCCTCGTCGGCTACCCGCGCGTGGGGCTCGGCCCGCTCACCGAGCACCTGCTGGGCGTGCGGCTGCAGAAGGGCCACGGCGCCGCGGACTGGTCGCGCCGACCGCTGCCCGCGGAGTGGCTGACGTACGCCGCCCTCGACGTCGAGCTGCTCGTGGCGCTCCGCGACACGGTGGCCGCGGACCTCGACCGCCAGGGCAAGGCCGACTGGGCGCAGCAGGAGTTCGAGGCCGTGCGCCTCGCTCCGCCCCCGCCGCCGCGCGCCGAGCCGTGGCGGCGTACCTCCGGCCTGCACAAGGTCCGGCGTCCCGCCGCGCTGGCCGTGGTGCGCGAGATGTGGGAGTCGCGCGACGAGCTCGCCGCGGCCCGCGACATCGCCCCCGGCCGGCTCCTGCCGGACGCCGCGATCGTCGACGCCGCGCTGCGCGAGCCCGGCCGCCGCGACGAGCTGGTCGCCATGCCCGTCTTCCGGGGCCGCGCCCAGCGCCGCCTCGCCGACCGCTGGTGGTCCGCGATCGAGCGCGCCCGCTCGATGCCGCGCGCCCGGTGGCCGGCGAGCGCCCCGGCGCCCGACGGACCGCCGCCCGCCCACCGGTGGGGCGACAAGGACCCCGCCGCGGCCGCGCGACTCGCCGCGGCCCGGACCGCGCTCGCCGGGCTCTCGGAGCGCACCGGAACGCCGGTCGAGAACCTCGTGACGCCCGACGTCGTGCGCCGCCTGTGCTGGGCGCCCCCGGAGACCGCCGACGCGGCCACCACCGCCGCCACGCTCACCGCGCTCGGCGCCCGGCCGTGGCAGGCCGAGCTCGCCGCGCCCCTGCTGGCCGAGGCGCTCCTGGCGGAGCCCACGAAGGACGAGCCTCAGGGCTCCTGAGCCGGCGGGCGGCTCGGCAGCACCACGCTGACCGCCAGGCCGCCGCCCGCCACGGGCTCGGCCACCGCGCGGCCACCGTGGGCATGGGCGACCGCCCGCACGATCGACAGGCCCAGCCCGGTGCCGTTGCCGGTGCGCCCGGCCCCGCGGCGGAACGGCTCGAAGAGCTCCGCGACCGTCGCGGGCGCGACCACCGGCCCCGACGAGGCCACCCAGAGCACCGCGTGCCCGTTCTCGACGCCGGTGCGCACGGTGAGCCAGCCGCCCTCGACGTTGTGGCGCACCGCGTTCTCGAGCAGGTTGCCGGCCACGCGCCCGAGCAGGGCGGCGTCGCCGGCGACCCCGGCGCTCGCAAGATCGGTGCGCACGGTCAGGCCGCGGTCGCGGGCCTCGGCGCGGACGGCGTCCAGCGCGCCGGGCACGGTCTCGGCGAGGTCGACGGGGTCGGCGGAGACCGAGTCGGCCGCCTCGGTGCGGGCGAGCAGCAGGAGCCCGGCGACGAGGTCCTCGGCGCGGCGCGTGGCGTCGCGCAGCACCTCGCCCATGCGCCGCAGCTCGGCGACGTCCGCGTCGGGGTCGGCGAGCGTCACGTCGACCTCGGTGCGCAGCACGGCCAGGGGCGTGCGCAGCTCGTGGCTGGCGTTGGCGACGAAGCGACGCTGGGCGTCGAACGCCGCCTGCAGCCGGTCGAGCATGGCGTCGAAGGTCGCGGCCAGCTCGGCCACCTCGTCGCGGGGGCCGGTGACGCCGATACGCGCGTCGAGCGACTCCGCGGAGAGGCGCCGCGCCGTCGCCGTGACGTCGTGCAGCGGGCGCAGGACGCGCCGCACCAGCACCCAGGACACGATCGCGGCGGCGACGACGACCATGGCGAACGCCACCGACCCGAGCCGCAGCACCTCGACGCGGGCCGACCTCGTCAGCGCGTCCGCGAGCTGCCCGGCCGGCACGCGCACGCCGTCGACGATCACCGGGGTGTCGGGCGGCAGCTGCGGGACCCCGGCGGCGACCTCGCCGACCAGGACCCAGCCGAGCCAGACGAGCAGCACCGCGACCAGGGCGACGAGCCCGGTGGCGAGCATCGTCAGCCGGACGCGGAGCCCCGGGCCGCGGCGCAGCGCTGTCGATCCGGCGGAGGTCACGAGCGAGGACGCTACGGGGCACGCCGCAGGACCCCGTGAAGGGTCGGGGGCGATCCGGACCCGGTTCCTAGACGGTGGCGGGTGTCGCCGCCGGCACGCGGTAGCCGGAGCCCACGACGGTGTCGATGACGCCCGGCTCGCCGAGCTTCTTGCGCAGCGTCATGACCGTCACGCGCACCGTGGTGGTGAACGGGTCGGCGTTCTCGTCCCAGACCCGCTCGAGCAGTTCCTCGGAGCTGACGACGGCGCCACCGGCGGCCATCAGCACCTCGAGCACTCCGAACTCCTTGCGGGTGAGCTCGAGGGTGGTCTCGCGGCGGGTGACCGTGCGCTTGGCGGGATCGAGCACGACGTCACCGGAGCGCAGCACCGGCGGCACCGCGGGCGTGGCGCGCCGGCCGAGGGCGCGCACGCGGGCGACGAGCTCGGGGAAGTCGAACGGCTTCGGCAGGTAGTCGTCCGCGCCGAGGGCGAGCCCTTCCACCTTGTCGCGGAGCGTGCCGCTCGCCGTGAGCATGATGACGCGGGTGACCCCGCCGACGATCTCGGCGCACAGATCGTCGCCGGACCGTCCGGGAAGGTCACGGTCGAGGACGACGACGTCGTAGCGCGTCACCCCGACCTTCTCGCTGCCCTCGGCGCCGTCGTAGGCGACGTCGACGGCCATCCCCTCGCGGCGCAGCCCTCGCGCCAGCGCGTCGGCCAGGGCCTGCTCGTCCTCCACGATCAGTACTCGCACGTCCTCCACGGTGCCACAGGTCACCTGAGGGGTCGCTGAGAAGGAAGGCTCGCTGGTCGCGCCCGGGAGATGCGCCAGCCGCGACGAGACGTCAGCGTGCGAGATCCGCGTCCGGGACGGTGAGCGTCTCGCGCCCCGAGACCCACTCGGTGATCCGCCGGGCGACGTCGGCGTCGGTGAGTCCGGCCGCGGCGAGCACCTGGCCCCGCGAGGCGTGCGCGAGGAACTCCTGGTCGAGCCCGAGGCACCGCACGGGGACGTCGACGCCGGCGGCCGAGAGCACCTCGGCGAGCGCCGAGCCCACGCCGCCGTGGCGGCCACCGTCCTCGACGGTGACGACGAGCCGGTGCTCCCCGGCGAGCGTGGCCAGCGCCTCGGGGACGGGCTGCACCCAGCGCGGGTCGACCACCGTGACCCCGATCCCCTGCGCGGTCAGGCGCTCCGCGGCCTGCACCCCGAGCTCGCCGAACGCGCCCACGCACACGAGCAGCACGTCCGGGACGTCGGGCAGCGCCGCGTCCGGCAGGCGCTCCACGGCGGTGGGGCGCGGCGCCGCTCGCGAGGGCCGCCGGGGCTCGGCGAGGACGTCGACACGCCCCGGCCCGTCGGCGGGGCCGAGCGTCCGGATCGCGGGCACCGACGCGGGGACCGCGCCCTTGGACCAGCGCAGCGCCGTCGGGCCGTCGCCGATCCCGACGGCCTCGCGCAGCTCCTCCCGCAGGGTCACCGCGTCCCGCGGCGCCGCCACCCGCAGGCCCGGCACGATCCCGAGGATCGACAGGTCCCACATGCCGTTGTGGCTCGCGCCGTCGCTGCCGGTGACCCCGGCGCGGTCGAGCGCGACCGTCACCGGCGCGCGGTGCAGCGCGACGTCCATGAGCAGCTGGTCGAACGCGCGGTTGAGGAACGTCGAGTAGATCGCGACGACGGGGTGCAGCCCGCCCGCGGCGAGGCCCGCGGCCGAGGTCATCGCGTGCTGCTCGGCGATGCCGACGTCGAACAGCCGCTCCGGGTAGGCCTCGCCGAACTTCGCGAGCCCGGTCGGGCCCGGCATCGCCGCGGTGATCGCCACGACGTCGGAGCGCTCCCGGCCGAGCTCGAGCATCGACTCGGTGAACACGGCGGTCCAGTCGCGGGGCTTGGGTCCGACCGGCTCCCCGGTCTCCGGGTCGAGCGGCCCGGGCGAGTGCATGAGGTCGGCCTCGTCGGCCTCGGCGGGCCCGAACCCGCGGCCCTTGGCGGTGACCGCATGCACCACGACCGGCCCGTCGAAGTCGCGGGCGACCGCCAGGGCGTGCTCCACCGACTCGACGTCGTGACCGTCGACCGGGCCGAGGTACTTCAGCCCGAGGTCGGCGAACAGCGGCTGCGGGCTCAACGCGTCCTTCACGCCGGCCTTGGCCGCGTGCAGCGCCGAGTACAGCGTGGAGCCCACGACCGGGACGCGCTGGACCGCGCGTTTGCCGGTCTCGAGCACCTGCTCGTAGCGCGGGAGCAGCCGCAGGGACGTCAGCTTGCGCGAGAGCCCACCGATCGTCGGCGAGTACGAGCGGCCGTTGTCGTTGACCACGATGACCACCGGTCGGTCCGGGGCGGCGGCGATGTTGTTCAGCGCCTCCCAGCACATGCCCCCGGTGAGGGCGCCGTCGCCGACCACCGCGACGACCGCGCGGTCGCGCCCGGTCAGCGCGTCGGCCTTGGCGAGCCCGTCGGCCCACGACAGGGCGGTCGAGGCGTGGGAGTTCTCGACGAGGTCGTGCTCGCTCTCGGTGCGGCTCGGGTAGCCCGACAGGCCGCCGCCCTGGCGCAGCCCGTCGAAGTCGCCGGCGCGGCCCGTGAGGATCTTGTGCACGTAGCTCTGGTGGCCGGTGTCGAAGATCAGCGCGTCGCGCGGCGAGTCGAACACCCGGTGCAGCGCGAGCGTCAGCTCGACCACGCCGAGGTTCGGTCCCAGGTGCCCGCCCGTGCGGCACACCTTGTCCACGAGGAACGCACGGATCTCCGCGGCGAGGGCCACGACCTCGTCCGTGTCGAGGCCACGCAGTTCCGCGGGAGTGCGGACACGATCCAGCAACGTCACGGGTCACCTCGGCTCGACCGGCGGATCGGTTCAGCAGGCCAGTCTACGGACGCGCGCCGGGGTCGCAGTCCGCGCGCACCAGCGGACGGCTCACCGGATGCTCACCGGTCGCTCACCGAATCCGGGGCCGCCGCGCCACGTAGACGACGGCCGGCGGGATGTTCGCGAGCACGGTGCGCGTGACCACGACCTCCTCGAAGGTGGCCTCGAGGTTGCGCTGCACCTTCCGGGCATCCGGGAAGAACCGGATCCAGGCGTGGGCGAGCTGCGTCACGGCACCGCCCGGGGCCGACAGCCGCGCGAGGGGCTCGAAGATCGAACGGCCGTGGCGCGGCGCGGTCGCGAGCCAGGGCAGGCCGGACACCGCGAGGTCGGTGCGCACGCCCTCGGCGATCAGGCGGTCGACGACGGCGTGGGCGTCGTCGCAGATCACCTCGACCTTGGGGTGGCGCTCGGCGAGCACCTCGGCCATCCGCGGGTTGAACTCGACGGCGATGTGGCGGCCCCGGCCGCCGAGGCGCGCCTGGATGACATCGGTGACCTGGCCGGTGCCGGCGCCGAGGTCGAGCACCACCGGGTCGCCGGTCTCGGGCAGCGGCGCGGCGGCCTGGCGGCAGAGCGGGGCCAAGCTGGGGAACAGGGCGGCGACGTGGAGGGGGTCGCGCAGGAACTCGCGGGCGAACGCCTGGATCTCGGTCACGGTGACTCGTCGGCTCCGGGGTGTGGCGATCTCGGGGTGGGGGCGGGGTGCTACCCGCGTGGGGCCGCGCCGACCGGTGCGGTAGCCAGCGCGGCGCCCGCGGCGGTCACGGCGGCGAGCAGGGCCCGGGCGACCTCGCCGACCATGGCGTCGTCGGGCGAGAACTCCGGGTGGTGCAGCCCCGGGCCGGCGCCGGGGGTGGTGCCGGCGGCGGCGGTGCCGACGAACAGCATCAGCGACGGCAGGACCTCACCGTAGTGGGAGAAGTCGTCGGCGCCGCAGGATCGGAACGTGGTGTCGAGCACGAGGCCCCCCACACCGGGTTCGGCGTCCCCGTCGACGGCGTCCACGGGGTCCTCGGCCCGGCGCGACCCCAGCGACCGCGCGACCGTGCGCGCCAGCGCCTCGTCGTTGACCACCGCGGGCTCGTTGGGCACCACCGTCAGCGTCGCCGAGCAGCCGTAGGCCTCGGCGGTGCCCTCGACGACCTCGCGCAGGGCGGCGAGCAGCTCGTCGCGGGAGGCGTCGAGCGCGCGGACCGTGCCGCGCGCCGTGGCCGTCTCGGGGACGACGTTGGGCGCCGACCCGGCCTCCAGCTGCCCGAGCGTGATCACGCCCGCGGTCATCGGGTCGACGCGGCGGCTTACGATGTGGTGCACGCCCGCGACGATCTGCGCCAGCGCCAGCACGGGATCGCGCGTGCGGTGCGGGTAGCCGCCGTGCCCGCCGCGGCCGTGCACCTCGATCTCGATCTCGTCCGCCGACGCGTTCACCGGCCCGCCCCGTACCGACACGGTGCCCCGGGGCAGCTCGGGCTGGACGTGCACGCCGAGCATCGCGCCGACCTCGTGGGCGGCGAACCGCGGGTCCCCGGCGACGTCGGTCGCGCCCGAGGGCGCCTTCTCCTCGCGGGGCTGGAAGACGGCGAGCAGCGGGGCCGTCGCGAGCTCGGTGCCGGCCCGCGCCAGGGCCCGCGCGACGGCCACCAACGCGGCGATGTGCACGTCGTGGCCGCAGACGTGCGCGGCGGGGCCGGTGGCGCTGAACGGCAGGCCCGTGCGCTCGACCACGGGCAGCGCGTCGAGCTCGGCGCGCACGGCGACCGCGGGCCGCCCGCGGTCCGGGGGCGCGCCGAGGCGCAGCATCGCGCCGGTGCCGGCGATCAGCTCGGGAGTGCCCAGATCGGCCAGTGCGGCCAGCACCAGGTCGCGGCTGTCGGCCTCGTCGCCCGAGACCCGGGGGTCGCGGTGCAGGGCGTGCCGCAGCGCCACGGCGTCGTCGAGCTCGGACTCGAGGGCCGCCCGCAGGGCGGGCGCGACAGCCGGCGGGTCGGCGGGCACGGTGCCCCCGGATCCGGTACGGCTCACGCCGGCATCCGACCGTAGATCCGGCGTGCGTTGTCGGTCCCGATCATCGTGGCCACCCGTTCGGCGTCGGCGGGCGCGAGCTCGTCGGTCGCGCAGAGGTGCTCCAGCAGACCACCCAGCGACGACCGGAAGCGCAGCGCCCCCAGCAGGTGCAGCTCCGGCAGCCCGAAGGCGTCCGAGGAGTAGAGGACCTTGCCGTAGGGCGCGAGCTCGAGGACCTCGGCGACGACCGTGGCCGCCCGCGGGCCGACGTAGGGCACGGCGAGGCCGACGTCGACGTGCACCACCGCGAACACCTGCGCGAGCCACGCCGCCTCCCGGTGGTACGGGTAGCAGTGCAGCAGCATCAGCGGCACGCCCAGCGGCTCGACCAGGCGCGCGAGCCCCACGAGCAGGGCCGGGTTGGCCCGGTGCAGGTCCTCGTCGGCGTCGCCGAAGCCGGTGTGCAGCTGCAGCGGCAGCCCGGTGTCGATCCCGGCCCACAGCCCGTGGCGCAGCAGCACCGGGTCGCGCAGCGGCTCGCCGGTCTCCGCCCGGCGGCGCAGCCACCCGTCGGCCGCGCGGCGCACGTCCGCGGGCTCCGGACGCGACGGGTCGACGTCCAGCCCCGCCCGGTAGGCGAGCACGCTCTTGGTGGCCACGGGCAGCGGGTGGCGCCCGTCGGCGGTGCGCACCGCGACGGCCTCCACCAGCGCGTCGCCGTAGTCGGCGGCGCCCACCCCGGCGTCGGCGACCGCCTCCGCGACGGCCTCGAGGCGCACCACCTCCCCGACCGAGGCGCCGGCCGTGGCGCCCAGCATCGCGGGGGGCAGCAGGCCGTCGGCGGCGAAGCCGTGGTCGACGAACACCGCGCCGACCCCGGCGCCGCCGAGGAACCGGCGGTTGACCTCGTCGGTGCCGAGCTCCGCGCGCCGCGCCAGGTAGTCGTCGGGGGCGGTGTGGGCGGGCAGGTCGAGCGCGGGCGCGCACCAGCGGCGCACCGAGAACCCGAGCGCGGAGTCGAAGCTGCTCGTGCCCGCGGCCGGGCCGGGACCCTCGGTGAGCAGGGCCTCGAACCCGGGGCGGTCGAGCGGGCCGGCGACCACGCTGTGGCAGTGGTGGTCGACGAGCCGGACACCGTCGAGGAAGCTCACGGGCCCCGCCGGCACCAGTCCTGCGCTGACCAGGCTCCCGATCACCCCGGGCCCCCTCGACGGTCCCCTGGACACTGCCTCGTCCTTCGTACCGGAGCCGGTCACGACGCGAGGAGTGTTGCGACACATTCGACGTGATGCGTCATGGGAAAGGCGTCGAAGGCGCGCAGGAGGTCCAGGCGATACCCGTGCTCGGCCAGCGCGGCGACGTCACGGGCGAGCGCGGCGGGGTCGCAGGCGACCAGCACCACCCGCGCCGCGCCGTGCTGCGCGAGCTCGCCGGCCAGGCGCCGCCCGAGGCCCTTGCGCGGCGGATCGGCGACGATCACGTCCGGGGGCCCGGGCAGACCGTTGCGACGGGTCGAGCTCCGGCCGGCTGCGTCTCCCGCCAGGACCTTCTCGACCCGCGCGCGCACCACCTGCACCGCGGGCAGGTCGGTCAGGCACTCCCCTGCCGCCGCGGTCGCCGCCGGGTCGCTCTCGACGAGCACCACCCGGCCGTCGGGGCCGACGCGCTCGGCCAGCGGGGCGGCGATCAGCCCGGCGCCGCCGTACAGGTCCCAGGCGCAGGACCCCGGCGCGAGCTCGCCGACGCCCTCGAGCACCGCGGCGACCACCGCGTCCGCGGCGTGCGGGTGGACCTGCCAGAACGCCTCCGCGGGCAGCGCCCACTCGCGCCCCGCGGCCTGCTCGTGGGCGGTGCCCCCACCGAGGCCCCCACCGAGCTCGGGGTGCCGCGCGCCCTCGAACAGCTCGGCGGCGTGCACCTCGCCCGCCGCGTCGCGCACGACCTCGACCTCGGCGGTCGGCGTCCAGGTCCGCTCGAGCACCGGGGCGAGCGCGCCCGGGGCGGCGATCGGGCAGTCGCCGACGGGGAGCACCTCGTGGCTGCGGTGCGCGCGCAGGCCGGGGCGCCCGTCGTCGGTGACCGCCATCCGCATCCGGGTGCGCCAGTCCAGCGCGCCGCCGGGCAGCTCCTCGACCACCACGTCGCGCTCGACGCCGGCCAGGCGCGCGAGCTGCTCGGCCACCACCGCGGCCTTGAGGTCGCGCTGCGCCGCGGGTCTCACGTGCTGCCAGTCGCAGCCGCCGCAGCCGCCGGGACCGGCCCAGGCGCACGGCGGCTCGACGCGGTCCGGGGACTCGTGCAGCACGCCCACGGCATCGGCGCGGCAGAAGGAGCCGCCGCCGTCCTCGGTCACGACGGCGCGCACGCGCTCGCCGGGCAGGGCGTGGCGGACGAACACCACCCGGCCCTCGTGGCGCGCGACGCAGTGCCCGCCGTGCGCCACCGGGCCGACGTCGACCTCGAGGAGGCGGTCGGTCCAGTCGGTGGTCCCGCTCATCCCCGTCATCGCGACGGCCCGGCCGGCTCGGGCCGCGACTTCGGCGACGTGCGCGGTGGGGGTGGCGGGGCGGCGTCGGGCGGCGCGGAGCCGGTGCCGCCGGTGCCGGGTGGGGGCTCGTAGCCGCGGCGCGCCGAACCAGGGGCACCCGGGGGCCGCCGGGCGGCGGCGCGCTTCGAGGACTCCAGCTGCCACGGCACGCTGACCACCATGACCCCGGGCTGGAAGAGCAGCCGGCCCTTGAGGCGCAGCGCGCTCTGGTTGTGCAGCAGCTGCTCCCACCAGCGCCCGAGCACGTACTCGGGGATGAACACCGTGACCACGTCGCGCGGGTTGTCGGTCCGGATCCGCTTGACGTACTGCAGGATCGGCTTGGTGATCTCGCGGTAGGGCGACTCGACGACCTTGAGCGGCACCGGGATGTCGCGCGCCTCCCACTCCGCGACGAGCTGGCGGGTGTCGGCGTCGTCGACGTTGACCGTCAGCGCCTCGAGCACGTCGGGCCGGGTGGCACGGGCGTAGGCGACGGCGCGCAGCGTCGGCATGTGCAGCCGCGAGACCAGCACGATCGCGTGGTTGCGGCTGGGCAGCGTGCTGGTCATGACCTCCGGGGCGGCGATCTCCTCGCTGACCCGGTCGTAGTGCTTCCGGATCGACAGCATCATGAGGAAGGCCAGGAACCCGGCGACGATCGCGATCCAGGCGCCGACCACGAACTTCGTCACGAGCACGACCAGCAGCACCGTGCCGGTCATGGCCGTGCCGAAGCCGCTGATCCACCGGGAGCGCCGCAGGCGGCTCTGCTCGGACGCGTCGGTCTCGGTGCGCAGCAGGCGCGTCCAGTGCCGGACCATGCCGGTCTGGCTCAGCGTGAACGACACGAACACGCCGACCGTGTACAGCGGGATCAGCGCCGTGACCTCGGCGCCGAAACCGACGACGAGCACGATCGCGAAGAACGCCAGGAACAGGATCCCGTTGGAGAAGGCCAGCCGGTCGCCGCGCGTGTGCAGCTGGCGGGGCAGGTAGCGGTCCTGGGCGAGGATCGAGCCGAGCACGGGGAAGCCGTTGAAGGCCGTGTTGGCGGCGAGCACGAGGATGAGGGCCGTGAAGATCGTCACAGCCCAGAAGCCGGGCGGGAAGCCGTCGAAGATCGCCCGGGCGAGCTGGGCGATCAGTGTGTCCTGCCGGTAGTCCGGCGGCGCGCCGACGAGCTGCTCCGCGGGCCGCTCGGCCATCACCACGCCCGACGCGCGGGCCAGCGCGATCATCCCGGAGAACAGGAACACCGCGAGCAGCCCGAGCATCGTCAGCGTCGTGGCCGCGTTGCGCGACTTGGGCTTGCGGAAGGCCGGCACACCGTTGCTGATCGCCTCGACACCGGTGAGCGCCGCGCAGCCCTGGGTGAACGAGCGCAGCACGAGGAACACCAGCGCGAGCTGGGTGAGGTCGTCGGTGGACTCCGCGCCGCCCTCGGGCCGGACGCCGAACCCCGCGCTGGGGGCGACGAGGTCCTGGCCGAGCGCCAGCTGCACCACGCCCCAGACGATCATCCCGACCAGGCAGACGATGAAGCAGTAGACGGGGACGGCGAACGCGGCCCCGGACTCGCGGACCCCGCGCAGGTTGATGGCGGTGAGCACCACGATCGCGGCGACGGCGAAGAGCACCTTGTGGTCGCCCACGAACGGCACGAGCGCGCCGAGGTTGTCCGCCGCGGAGGACACCGACACGGCCACGGTCAGCGTGTAGTCGACGAGCAGTGCGCTGGCGACGGTGAGGCCTGCGTACTTGCCGAGGTTCACCGTCGCGATCTCGTAGTCGCCCCCGCCCGAGGGGTAGGCGTGCACGTTCTGCCGGTAGCTGACGACCACCGTGCCCAGGACGACGATGACCGCGACGCCGACCCACGGCGAGAGCGCGTAGGCGCCGAGCCCCGCGAGCGACAGGGTGATCAGCACTTCCTGCGGGGCGTACGCCACCGACGACAGGGCGTCGGAGGCGAACACCGGCAGGGCGATGCGCTTGCGCAGCAGGGTGCCCTGCAGTGCGTCGCTGCGAAACGGCAGACCGAGCAGCAGGCGCTTGGTCGCCGTGGCGAGCTTGGACACGACCGAAGCGTAGGCGCGTTCGGGTACGCGAGCGCATCCGGTGCGGGACACCTCGGGCGCGTCGGAGGTGACGGGATCGGCGACGATACGGTCGCACCGCATCGAGTCGGGGAGAGGCGGGCGGCGTGCACATCGTCGTGATGGGCTGCGGGCGCGTGGGGTCGTCCCTCGCGCTGGCCCTCGAGCGGCTGGGCCACGACGTGGCCGTGGTCGACCGCGACCCCCAGTCGTTCCGGCGCCTGGGCAGCGACTTCCACGGCCAGGAGATCGTGGGCGTCGGCTTCGACCGCGAGACGCTGACGGCCGCGGGCATCCACCGCGCCGAGGCGTTCGCAGCGGTCTCCTCGGGCGACAACTCGAACATCATCGCCGCCCGCGTGGCCCGCGAGACCTTCGGCGTCGGCCAGGTCGTCGCCCGCATCTACGACGCCAAGCGCGCCGCGGTCTACGAACGCCTCGGCATCCCCACCGTCGCGACGGTCCCGTGGACCACCGACCGCCTGCTGCGCATGCTGCTGCCCGACGGCGTGGCCACCGCGTGGCGCGACCCCTCGGGCACCGTCGCGATCATGCAGTTGCACTTCCACGAGGACTGGTCGGGCCGCCCGGTCTCCGAGCTCGAGGAGGCCACGGGCAGCCGCGTCGCGTTCATCGTGCGCTTCGGCACCGGCGTGCTGACCACCGACGCGACCGTGCTGCAGGCCGAGGACGTCGTCTACGCCGCGGCCGTCAGCGGCACCGTCGCCACCGTCACCGCCGCCGCGGCGGCCTCGCCGGAGAGGGCGGAGTAGGCATGCGCGTGGCGGTGAGGGACGAACGATGCGTGTAACCGTGGCCGGGGCGGGGGCGGTCGGCCGCTCCATCGCCGCCGAGCTCGTCGAGGCCGACCACGAGGTGATGCTCATCGAGCGCGACCTCGCCCACGTCGAGCCCGAGGCCGTCCCGCAGGCCGAGTGGGTGCACGCCGACGCCTGCGAGCTCGCCTCCCTCGAGGAGGCGCGCCTGCAGGGCTGCGACGTCGTCATCGCCGCCACCGGTGACGACAAGGTCAACCTCGTCGTCTCGCTGCTCGCCAAGACCGAGTTCGCGGTGCGCCGCGTCGTCGCCCGCGTCAACGATCCCCGCAACGAGTGGCTGTTCAACGACGCCTGGGGCATCGACGTCGCCGTGTCCACCCCGCGCATGCTCGCCGCCATGGTCGAGGAGGCCGTGACCGTCGGCGACCTCGTGCGCCTGCTGACCCTGCGCCAGGGCACCGCGAACCTCGTCGAGGTCACCCTGCCCGCCAACACCCCGCTCGCCGGCCGCGCGGTCCGCGAGGTGCCCCTGCCCCGCGAGGCCGCGCTCGTCGCGATCCTGCGGGGCGGGCGCGTCATCGTGCCGCAGCCGGACGACCCGATCGAACCGGGCGACGAGATGATGTTCGTCGCCGGCGAGGACGTCGAGGAGGAGATCCAGCGCGTCCTCCGCGGCGAGCCGGAGGAGTAGGCCGGCGGGGGCCTGCAGCGAACGTGGCGTTCGCTGCTTCTATGCGCGCGAAGTCCCCGTCGATCTCCGCCGGTGCGGCGTCTGCGCCCGTGCGGGGTCGTCCCGCGGCGCCTGGCGGCTGCGCCGGATCGCCCAGATCGTGACGACGGCGGCGACGGCGGCGAGCGGCACGCCCATCGCGAGGCGGACCCAGCCCAGCCAGGTCTCGGCGTACACCGAGTCGTAGAGCCAGCGCTGCACCACGAACCGGGCCCCGAAGACGAGGACCCAGGCCAGCGAGGCGATGTCGTAGCCGCGCAGGATGCGCCGGTCGTGGCGCCAGTCCTGGCCCTCGCCGTTGACGAGGTGCCAGATCACCCCGACGAGTGGACGCCGGACGAGCACCGAGAGCAGGAAGACGCCGCCGTAGACGAGGCTCGTCCAGATCCCGAGCAGGAAGAAGCCCTTGGCCTCGCCGGTGCGCCAGGCGAGGAACGCGCACACCGCCACACCGAGCAGGCCCGAGAGGGCGGGCTGCACGGGGTCGCCGCGGGTGAACCGCCAGATCGCGACGGCGACCGCGGACCCGACCGCCGCGACGATCGACGCGACGAGGTTGCCGAACACCGCCTGGGTCACGACGAAGACGACGACGGGCACACCCGACGCGACGATCCCCGACACGCCGCCCATCTGCTCGATCAGCGTCGGCGTGCGGGGCTCCGGCGCCTCCTCCTCGACGTCGTCGGCCCGAGCCGACGGAGCGAACGACTCCGTCGGCGGATCGGCCCGCGTCAGGTCGACCGGCCCGGTCGGGGGGTCGACAGGGCCCACGGGGCCGACGGGGTCGGCCGGGCCGTCATCGCCGCTGTGGCCGGTGGGGCGCGTCTGGGGTCGGATGGCGGACTCCTGCGGGAACGGCGGGTCCGTCGGGCCCGCACCGGCCGGCGGCCGGTGCCACCACGGTACGACCCCGGCCCCGGCGGAGGTTCCTGCGCCCGTGTCCCGGGAAGTGCGGTTCCGCGTGGGGTCAGTGCGCCCGCTGGAGCTCGTAGTACGGGTTGTAGATCACCTTGCGGCCCTCGCGGACGGCCACGCGACCGCTCGCCCGCACCGTGCGCCCGGGCTCGATGCCCGGGATGCGCCGGCGGCCCATCCAGACCAGCGTGACGCCGTCGGTGCCGTCGAACAGCTCCGCCTCGAGGGTGGCGACCGATCCCCGCGGACAGATCTCCACCGAGCGCAGCCGCCCCTTGACGGTGACCGCCTCACCCGTGCTCGAGTCGCACGCCCGGTCGCACCCCGACCGGGCGGCCTCGGCGGACAGGTCGTCCGCGTCGAGGTCGCCGACATCGGAGGTGAGACGACGGACCATGCGGCGCAGGAAACCGGTCTCGGCGCTCATGAGTGCTCCCGTGCACGTCCCCGCGGCCTCGTTGGCGGCTGCCCCCTCCGGGCTCCGTCGACCGCGGACGCCTCCAGGATAGTCCGATCGCCGGCCGCCGGGGTGTCTCAGGAACGACCAGGAGACGTTCCCGCGCCGGCGCGCTGGGGCAGCATCATCGGGATCACCGGGCCGTCGGGCCGGGTGATCTGACGGGGCTTGGTGGGCATCGACTCGACGAGCGAGTCGGCGAACTCGTCCGGCACGTCCTCGGGCACCTCGAGCGGGAGGAGCGAGCGCACCGGCAGCGGATCCGACGACCGCGCCACCACGGTGCCCCGCAGCATCTCGCGCAACATCCCGTGCAGCTTGAGGGCGTGCTCGACCGGGCCGGTGCCGACCCCGCGCAGCATCCACCGCGGCCCCTCGACGCCGATGACGCGCGCGACGGTGTTGCCGTTGCGCGCCACCAGCTCGCGACCCCACTCCCCCCGGTCGCGGCGGATCGTCGCGCCCTCCTTCTGGAGCTGGGCGGCGAGCTCCTCGACGAGCTCCGGCCAGAGCCCCCCGGTGCGCGGCGCCGCGAAGGCGCTGACCGTCAGCCGGCCCTCGGGGACCATCGCGTGCACCGCCCGCAGCGGCCCGGACGGGTCCGGCTCGGCCTTGAGCCGGGCGCCCCGCGGGACCGGGAGCTGCACCGACCCCAGGTCCAGGCGCAGGCGGCCGTCGCGCGGCGCGTCCTCGGCGTCCCACGGGCCCTGCCGCTGGTGGTGGCGCCGGCCCGCGGGCTCGGCCGCCACCGACACCTGCGCGACGCGTCCGGCGCGATGCCGGTGCCGCCCCTCGCTCACGACTGCTCTCCCTCCGTCACGCCTGTCGGGTCCGGCTCTGCTCCGCCGCGTCTCCCGCCCCCGGCGGCCCCGGTCGACCCGAAGCCGCCCGCCCCCCGTGCCGTCGGCGCGACGGCGGCGAGCGTCTCGAGGTCGTCGACACCCTCGAGCACCCGGAACACGGCCTCCTCGACCCGCTGGACCACCAGCTGGGCCACGCGGTCACCCCGACGGATCGTCACGGTCCGCGACGGGTCGTGGTTGACCAGACACACCTGGATCTCGCCCCGGTACCCTGCGTCGATCGTGCCCGGGGAGTTGAGCAGCCCGACGCCCTCGCGCACCGCCAATCCGGAGCGGGGCATGACGAACGCCGCGTAGCCCGCGGGGAGCACCACCGCGACGCCGGTGCCGACCAGGGCCCGCTCCCCCGGCGCGAGCGTCACGTCGCGGGTCACGGAGAGATCCGCCCCCGCGTCGCCGGGGCGGGCCCGCGCCGGGACGGGGAGACCGGCGTCGAGGCGGACGAGGTCGACCTGCACCACACCCTCCGACACGGGGGGCGAGACTACTCTGGGTGTCGTGAGCACCCCGCGCCCCTCACCGGGAACCGACACGACCCCGGGCGGCCCCGCGGCGTACGCCGAGCGTCTGAACGTGCCGTGGTGGTTCTGGCCGCCGGTGCTGCTGATGGCCGGCCTGCTCGCGGCGGAGCTGCACATGGGCTACCCGGGCGTGCGCTCGTGGCTGCCCTACGTGCTGCTGTTCCCGCTGGCCGTCGTGCTGCTGGTGTGGCTCGGACGCATCCGGGTCTCGGTCGACGCCGACGGGCCGGGGAAGCGTGAGCTGCGCGCGGGTCCTGCCCACCTGCCGGTGTCGCAGATCGGGCGCGTCGACGTGGTCAGCGGGGAGGCCAAGCGTCAGGCCCTCGGCCCTCAGCTCGACCCCGAGGCGTTCGTCCTGCACCGTCCGTGGGTGGGTCCGGTCGTCCGGATCGAGGTCATCGACCCGGACGACCCCACCCCCTACTGGGTCGTCTCCACCCGCCGCCCCGAGGAGCTGCTCCGAGCGCTCCGGTGACCACCGGAGCGCGACGGCGCCGGGTCGAGCACTGCGACGAAGGAGCAGTGCGCTACCCAAGCCTTGGGGCGACCGTCAGGCCGCGCAGTCGCGGCAGATGAACAGGCCGCCGCGCTGGTCGGCGAGCCGGCTGCGGTGGTGCACGAGGAAGCAGCTCCCGCAGGTGAACTCGTCAGCCTGCTTCGGGAGCACCCGCACCGTCAGCTCCTCGCCGGAGAGGTCGGCGCCCGGGAGCTCGAAGCTCTCGGCGGTGTCGGTCTCGTCGACGTCCACGGCGGCGGACTGCGCTTCGTTGCGCCGGGCCTTGAGCTCCTCGAGGGAGTCCTCGCCCATCTCGTCGGTCTCGTTGCGGCGCGGGGCGTCGTAGTCGGTCGCCATAGCGGTTTCCCACCCTCGGTCGTGCCCGGTTCCTGCCCGGTTCCACTTCGGTCGTGCGGCAGCACAACGCGGGACGGCGACCGTTTGTGCCGACCGGGAAAGTGACCCGGGTCTCACCTCTGGGGTCCCACGGCACGGACGAGACGACGTCCGCGCACTGCGGAGCGGCGGGAGGGTAACTCACGTGAACCCGTGCGGTCAGCCGGCCCCTGGGCAGTCGCCGCGGAGTGTCGAGATCGTGACCTCTCCCGGCCGCGCCGCGCCGCGCCTCGCGGGACCGTCGGCGAGGCGACCGGGCACCACTACCCTGCCCGGTATCGGGGACGTCTCGGGGAGGGGCTCGGTTGGTCGGCTCGGTCAGGGCGGGAACGTCGCGGGTGCGCGAGGTCTACCGACGGCGCAACCTCGTGCCGGCCACGGTACTGGTGGCCGTCCTCGCCGTGGCGAGCATCGTCACGTGGACCGTGGTGTTCACCAACTCGACGGCCGGCTCGGTCACCTCCTGCAACGTCTCGCCAGTGGCCGGGGCGGGCTCGCCGCAATCGGCCGACGCTCTCGACGACCAGCCGGCGGCGGCGCCGGGCGACGTGCGGGTGCACGTGCTCAACGGCGCGGGTCAGCGCGGCCAGGCCCAGCTGGCGGCCGCCGAGCTGGGCGAGCTGGGCATCGCCGAGGCGGCCCCGCCCGACAACGACGCGCTCTACCCCGCCCAGGACCTCTCGTGCGTGGGCCAGATCCGCTACGGCCCCGAGGGGGCCGCCGCGGCCCGCACGCTGAGCATCGTCGTGCCGTGCGCGGAGCTGGTGTCCGACGGGCGCACCGGGGCCCAGGTCGACCTCGCCCTGGGCGACGACTTCCGTGACATCGCACCGCCCCAGCCGGTCACCGAGGCGCTGCGGGCGCTCGCCCGCCAGACCGCCACCGACGGCTCGGGCGCCCCGGCGGCGGTCCCGGACAACGCGGCGCTCACCCAGCTGCGCGCGGTCGACTGCAGCAGCTGACCCTCACACGATGTCGCCGGCGCCCTCGGCGACCAGCAGCTCGGTGAGCGGACCCGCCAGCGCCGGGGCCGCGACGAGCGTGGCCTCGGCGCCGAGGCCGTCGGAGTCCGTGCCGGGCAGCCGCACGGCCGCGCCCGCCTCCTGCGCGACGAGCCCGCCCGCGGCGTGGTCCCAGGCCTGCAGGCCGTGCTCGTAGAAGCCGTCGAGCCAGCCGGCGGCCACGGCGCAGAGGTCGAGGGAGGCGCATCCGGTGCGGCGCACGTCCCCGATGCGCCCGGCGATCCGAGCCAGCACCGCGGCCTGGCGGGCGCGGCGCGCCGGGTCGTAGCCCAGGCCCGTCCCGATGACGGCGAGCGCCAGCTCGTCGAGGGTGGACGCGCGCAGCGTCTCGCCGTCGCGGCGCGCCCCGTGGCCGAGCGCGGCACGCCAGACCCGCCCGGACACCGGCTCCACGACGGCGCCCGCGACGATCCGCCCGTCGACCTCCGCGCCCAGGGACACCGAGAACCAAGGCAGCCCGTGGGTGTAGTTGACGGTGCCGTCGATGGGGTCGACGACCCAGCGGACCTGTCCGGACGCGGGCGTGCCGCTCGTGCCGCCCTCCTCGCCGAGCACGAGGTCGCCCGGACGGCGAGCGGCGAGACGCTCGCGGACCAGCGCCTCGCAGGCCCGGTCGCCCTCGGTGACGACGTCGGTGGCCGAGCTCTTCGTGTCCAGCCGGCCGCGGCCCACCACGCGCTCCCGGACGGCGAGCGCCAGCGCGGCGGTCTCGCTCGCGACGTCGACGGCGATCGTCTCGAGCTCCGGGAACCCGATCGGGTCGGCCCCGTCGGCGAGGTCGGCGGTGCGGCCCGGGGAGCGGTTCATCCTGGCATCGGACCACACGTGGGTGTCCACGTGGCGACACGCAGGAACCCACCGGCAGACGAAGCCTGCGGAGCTCGACCCGTCGATCCGCGATCGCACCCCGCAGCCCGTCCGAATCGATCCTGCGACCCCGTCGTGGCCGCTCGGCGGGGCTCGGCGACTGTGAGGTGCGACGTCCGGCGCTCCGGCTCGTTACAATGAACAGGAGCCGAGGCGGTTCGCCGGGTGGGACCGGGCCCTCGCCTGTCGTCCCGCGTCCGGGTGGCCATCCGGCGACCCGGGTCCGTCGATTCCGTCGCCGTTCAGCCGTTCGTCACGAAAGGTCGTCTGTGGCAGCCGCAAAGTCCGCAACCCGACGCCGCGTCACCGACGCCTCCGACACCGAAGAGTCCGCCGCCGGCGGCCCGGTCGGTGTGGTCGCTGCTCCGGACGCCACCGAGGCGCCGGCGAAGAAGGCCGCCACGCGCTCCGCCAAGGGCGCCAAGAAGGCGCCCGCCAAGGGCAAGGGCGCGGCGAAGACCGACACCGACGCGCCCGAGGGTGCCGAGGAGATCGACGCCGAGGGCGGGCCCGAGGGCGCCGACCTCGAGGGGCTCGAGACCTCCGAGCTGGAGGCCGCGGCCTCCGAGCTCACCGAGGACGTCGTCGTCCTGGGGGCCGAGGTGGTCGAGGCCGCCGAGGTCGAGACCGAGGAGCCCACCGAGGAGGACAAGAAGTCCGGCGACTTCGTCTGGGACGAGGAGGAGTCCGAGGCGCTGCGCCAGGCGCGCAAGGACGCCGAGCTCACCGCGTCCGCCGACTCGGTCCGCGCCTACCTCAAGCAGATCGGCAAGGTGGCGCTGCTCAACGCCGAGGAGGAGGTCGAGCTCGCCAAGCGGATCGAGGCCGGCCTCTACGCCTCGGAGCGGCTGCGCAAGGTCGCCGAGGCCCAGCAGGAGCTCGCGACGCAGATGCGGCGCGACCTGCGGTGGATCGTCCGCGACGGCGAGCGCGCCAAGTCCCATCTCCTCGAGGCCAACCTGCGCCTCGTGGTCTCGCTGGCCAAGCGCTACACCGGCCGCGGCATGGCGTTCCTGGACCTCATCCAGGAGGGCAACCTCGGCCTGATCCGTGCGGTCGAGAAGTTCGACTACACCAAGGGCTACAAGTTCTCGACCTACGCGACGTGGTGGATCCGCCAGGCCATCACCCGCGCGATGGCCGACCAGGCCCGCACCATCCGCATCCCGGTGCACATGGTCGAGGTCATCAACAAGCTCGGACGCATCCAGCGCGAGCTGCTCCAGGATCTGGGCCGCGAGCCCACCCCGGAGGAGCTCGCCAAGGAGATGGACATCACCCCGGACAAGGTGCTGGAGATCCAGCAGTACGCCCGGGAGCCCATCAGCCTCGACCAGACCATCGGCGACGAGGGCGACTCCCAGCTCGGCGACTTCATCGAGGACAGCGAGGCCGTGGTCGCGGTCGACGCGGTCTCCTTCACGCTGCTGCAGGACCAGCTGCAGTCGGTCCTCGCGACGCTCTCCGAGCGCGAGGCCGGCGTCGTGCGCCTGCGCTTCGGCCTCACCGACGGCCAGCCGCGCACCCTCGACGAGATCGGCCAGGTCTACGGCGTGACGCGCGAGCGGATCCGCCAGATCGAGTCGAAGACGATGTCGAAGCTGCGCCACCCCTCGCGCTCGCAGGTCCTGCGCGACTACCTGGACTAGGTCCGGACTCGTCGAGAGCCCCGAACGGTGCGCCGTTCGGGGCTCTCGTCGTCCTGTACGACCGGTTCTCCCGGTGATCAGGGGTACCCCGTGCACCTGACCGCGCCCGTCTCGGTGGATGCGCCCGTGATCTCGGCGGAGGACGTGAAGGCCGGCGGTTCGTCACGGTCCCCCCGCGGGCGGGAGTGACGACCGCCGTGCCGCCGCAGTTCCCGCACGACGGCTCGAGCTCGCGAGGAGCCCGTCGTGCTCGACCGCAAGGGCCCCACCGGAGCATCCAGGGGCTGGAGCGCCTGCTCGACGAGGCGCTCCAGAAGGAGGGCGAGGGCGAGGACTGACCGGCTACGCCAGCTTGCGGATCTGCGGCCACAGGGCGGCCCAGGTGTCGCGGCGTCCGGTCGCGACGGCCACCGGCGCCCCACGCTCCTCGTTGTCGACACCGGCCTCGTTCTCGATCCGGGTCACCACGCGCACGTCGGTGAACCAGCGCCGCAGGGTCGCCTCGTCGTAGCCGACCGCCACGACGGTGGTCGCCGACTCCGGCGGCGGGCCCCAGTCGGCGTAGCTGTTCTGGCCGCTGTAGGCGGGTGGGAGGTCGGCGAACGCGGGCTCGTCCCGGAACACGTCGATCGCGCCCGCCTCGCCGTAGTTGCTTCCGAGCACCACGGTCGTGCCGAGCGGCTGGGTGCGGGAGACATCCGCCACCGTCGCGACGAACGTCGGCCACCCGACGGTCTCGGCGGCGATCGGTGACACGGTCTGCGGGCTGCCGGGCAGGGTGCGCTCCGGCACGATCGGCAGCATCAGCCAGGCCACGACGACGACGTTGACGACGAGCACCGCGCCGACGACCCGAGGCCGGACACGACCGTGCCGCATCCACGCCACGACGGGGACGGCGCCGGCCGCAAGCAGCACCGGGTACAGGCCCCCGAGGTAGTAGTGCTTGCCGCCCGCCGCGAGGAGCAGCACGAACAGCAGCCCGTAGGCGACCGCGAACGCCCGGGCGGACGCCACCTCCGGGTCGCGGACCAGCCGCCACAGGCCCGCGACCCACACCGGCACGAGGAACGGGCTGACCTCGATCAGCTGGAAGAGCGGGAACGTCCATCGCGGCTCGCTGCCTCCGCTGCCCACCGTCGCGATGTGCTGCCCGAACGCCAGCTGGGGCCAGCCGTGGACGGCCTGCCAGACGAGGTGCGGCGACCACACGGCCAGGGCGACCAGCGCCCCGCCCCACAGCCACGGGTCCCGGAACACGCGGCGCGGCCCGACCGCGAGCACGCCGACGGCCGCGACGCCGAGGAAGGCCACCACGAGCGCCTTGGTGAGCAGCCCGATCCCGGCCACGAGCCCCACGGCGAGCCACACCCGGCCGCCGTCGCGCAGGGCGCGCACCAGCAGCCAGGACAGGGCGGTCCAGACGAGGACGTCGATCGTGCTGGTGGACAGCATGTGCCCGGTGGCCAGCGGGAACGCGGCGCCGGCGACGCTGGCGGCGGCGACGGCCGCCGCCACCCTGTCGCCGCCGAGCTCGCGTGCCATCCGCCCCGTGATCACCACGCAGAGCCCGATCGCCAGCGCCGGCACGACGCGCAGGGCGGTCGGCGAAACCCCGAACAGCGCCTCCTGCAGCCGCGCCAGCGCGGGCACCACCGGCGGGTTGTCGACGTAGCCCCACGCGAGGTGACGCCCCGAGACGAGGTAGTAGAACTCGTCGCGGTGGAAGCCGTAGCGCGCCGACACCGCGAGCAGCAGGACGGTGACCGCCAGCCCGATCAGGACCGGCGCGGCCCCGAGCAGGCGCGACCGCGACCGCGCCACCCCCGTCACGCGGGGAATCCTGCCGGACTCAGCCCGCCGCGTGCTCGACGGCGTCGTCGGGAGGCCGCGGTCGGCGAGGTCGGCGGCCGCCGCGTCGATCGCGGGGGGACGCTGGTCGCGGTGGCTGCGGTGCCCGCCCTCTCCCGTACCCGACGGCGGGGTGCACGGGGCCGTCCGGACGATGGTCACGTTCGGTGCGACGTTCCTAGACTCCCCGGTCGTGACCTCCCCCGGTGTCCGGCGCTCGCCCCAGGGCGGGCTGGCCGAGGTGCTCGACCTCGTCCTGGACAAGGGCCTGGTGATCGACGCCTTCGTCACGATCTCGGTCGTCGGCATCGAGCTGGTCACCGTCGACGCGCGGATCGTCGTCGCGAGCGTCGACACCTACCTGCGGTTCGCGGAGGCGACCAATCGCCTCGACCTGCACGAGAAGGGGGGCGTCGGGCTCACCGAGCTGCCCGCCCGCATGGCCGAGAAGACCTACCAGGGCGGGGCGAAGGGCATCACGAAGGGCGTCCTCGACGCCGGCCACGAGGCGTGGCAGGAGATCCGCGAGGAGCGCCGGGGGAAGAAACGCCGCCGGCGCAGCGGGTAGCGATCGCCCCCGTGGCGCCTGACATGCTGACGCCCGTGCAGCCCGACCCCGCGAGCGACCTGCCCGACACCGATCCCGCCGAGGTCCACCGACGCTCCGTGGCGCTGATCCAGGGCATGGACGCCGGCGACCTCGACGCCGTGGGCGCGCTGCTCGGCGAGCTCGCCGGGCCGGAGGAGTTCGCGGCGCAGGTCGTCAGCCTCGCGAGCCTCGCCCGGCTGCTGCTCGACCAGCGCGAGGACACCGCGCCCGGCGCCGACGAGGCCCGCGCCGCCGTGCTGCACGAGCTGGCCGGCGTCCTGACGGCCGCCGAATCGCCCTGATCGGGTGCCGCCACGCCCCGTCGGGCAGGATCGGGGGGTGAGTGCCGCGAGGGAAGAGCCGACGAGCACCGAACCCACCGTCATCGAGGACGCCGCGCTGGCCCGCGAGCTGGCCGACGCCACCGGGGCCCTGCTCCTGGAGCTCCGCGACGGCACCGGCCCGGGCCGTGACCGGGAGTACCGCGGCGACGCCGAGGCGCACGACTTCCTCGTCGACGCGCTGCAGCGCCACCGTCCCACCGACGCCGTGCTGTCCGAGGAGGGCACGCAGGACCCGGCGCCGCGGCGCGGGGCGCACCGGCTCTGGATCGTCGACCCGCTGGACGGCTCGAGCGGCTACGGCCGCGGGGGCGACGAGTGGGGCGTGCACGTCGCGCTCCTCGTCGACGGTGAGCTCGTCGCGGGCGCCGTCGCCCTCCCGGCCCGCGGCGAGCTGGCCGACTCCGCGACGGTGACCCCGCTCCCGGACACGCCGCTCGACCCCGAGCGCGGACTGACGATCACTGTGAGCCGCTCCCGGCCACCGGCCGAGCTGCGCCGCCTCGCCGCGGTCTACCCGGTCCGGACGGTCGCCCTGTCCGCCGCGGGGGTCAAGACCCTCGCGGTCGTCGACGGGGAGGTCGACGCGTACCTGCACTCCGGCGGCCAGTACGAGTGGGACAACGCCGCGCCGGCCGCCGTCGCCGTCGGCGCGGGGCTGCGCGTCAGCCGGCTCGACGGCACGCCGCTACCGTTCGGGGCCGACGACCCCTACTCTCCCGATCTCCTCATCGCCCGGCCCTCCGCGCACGACGCGATCCTGGACGTCCTGCTGCGCTGACCGCACCCTCGGAGCGCGCCGGAGGTCGGTAGACGGCGCGACGAAGGAGCGCCGGCTGCCGCATCTCCTTGGCGCGAACGGCTAGTACCGCCAGCGCCAAGCGGCCAGGACGTCCTCGGTCTCGCGGTCGGCGGCGAACGCCGCGTCGGCGCGGCGCACCGCCAGGAAGGCGCTGAGCCGCTCGGGACCGAGCAGGTCGGTCAGGCGCGGGCAGGCCACGAGCGCGGCCTCCTGGTCGGCCTGGGTGGTGGGCAGCGCCGTGACGCCCGCCGCGGCGCGCTCCTTCTTCTTCCACGTCCCGGGATCCGAGGCGATCGGCGCGGGCGGCGCGAGGTTCTCCTCCACCCCGGCGACGCCCGAGGTCAGGATCGCGGACAGGGCGAGGTACGGATTGGCCGAGGCGTCGGAGACCTTGAGCTCGACGTTCGCGTGGTCCAGGCCGAGCAGCTCCGAACCCGCGACGTAGCGCACGGGGGCCTCGCGGTTCTCGATGCCCCAGAACCCGTAAGCACCCGCGAAGAAGCCGGGCCGCAGCCGTGCCATGGAGCCGATCGAGGGCGCGGTGATCGCGGCGAGCGCCGGCAGGTCGCGCAGGAGGCCCGCGACGTAGCCGCTGCCGGCCGTGCCCGGGCCCTCCTCGCCGCCGGCGAGCAGGTTGGTGCCCTCGCGCCACAGCGAGGTGTGCGCGTGCCAGCCGTTGCCCGCGAGGTTCAGCGACGGCAGCGGCGCGAAGCTCGCCCGCAGCCCGTGGCGCGCCGCGGCGGCGAGCACGGTCTGGCGGGCCAGGAGTTGGTCGTCCGCGGCCCTCACGGGGTCGGCGGCGCCGAGCGAGAGCTCGACCTGGCCCGGCCCGTACTCGGCGTGGAACTGGCCGATGCGCAGCCCGTTGGCCTCGGCGTCGCGCAGGACGTCGGTGACGAACGCGTCGATCTCGAGCAGGGCGTGGGGGCTGTACGCCGGGCTCCGGTAGGCCGGGACGATCGCCCCGTCCTCGCTCGGCAGGCTGACCGCGAACTCCAGCTCGTAGCCCACCCGCGCCGTGTAGCCGCGCCCGGCGAGGGCGTCGACCGTGGCCGTCAGCAGCGAGCGCTGGTCCCAGGGCCACGGCGACCCGTCGACGGTCACCTGCGTGCCCGGCGCCCAGGCGAGACCGGGCTGCCCGGCCAGCGGGGTGAGCCGGTCGAGGTCGGGCACCAGCCGCACGTCGCCCGAGGGCGTCTCGCGGCCCGGCGGGCCGTACTGGATGCCGTCGTTGGTGTCGAAGATCGAGAAGACGGTGCTCACGCCGATGCCGTGCTCGGCCGCCTCCGGCAGCGAGCCCACCGGCACGGTGCGCGAGCGCGGGATCCCGTTGTTGTCCGCCCAGACGACGGTCACACCCGCCACGCCCCGCGCGCGCAGCTCCTCGACGAGCCCCGCGGCGCGCTCTGCGATGTCGCCCACCGCTGCCTCCCTCCACCCGGCCGTATGACCCGAGAGGCTAGTGGGCGACGCGGGTCGGGCGGGCGACGTCCGTGCGTGACCGGGCGCGCCGCCCGCCGCGTCACCCCCCGTCGACCTTTCGTCGTTCGAGATCGACTCCCGATCGGGTGGTCTGCCGCCCTACCCCGGAACGAACGGTCTCTCACCTCCGATGAGCGGTTCGTGACGGACGACAAAGCGCCGCGTGAACACGAGCGGTCGCGGGCGCGGTCTGACACAGTGGAGAAGCGACGGTCGCACGGCCGGAGCTCGCGGGCTCGGACCCCTGTCCGAAGCCTCGACGGAGGGAGATGACGATGCCCGGCACCCTGACCCGGCCAGAACTCACCGCCTCGGACCGCTGCGATCGCTGCGGTGCAGCGGCGAAGGTTCGCGCCGTACTGCCCTCCGGTGGAGAACTCCTCTTCTGCGGGCACCACGCCCGGGCCCACGAGGCCAAGTTGAAGGAGCTGTCGGTGGACGTGCAGGCCGGAGAGACCGCATGACGGCCGCCTGACCAGCAGTTCTTTCGACGACAACATCACACGGACCAACACCGCGACGGGCGGGGACCTCGAGGTCCCCGCCCGTCGTCGCGTGTGGAGCGGATCTTCCGGAGCAACAGTGGGGGATCATGCCCCGGTCCGAGCCCGCCACCGGCCGCCCGATCTGTCCGGATCGGCACCGGGTCCCCGACCCCGATTCGTTCGTCCTCGGACCATCCACTCGTGCGCATCCGGGCCAGGCGCTTCGCCCGGCGACGAGCCGGGCGTGGCGGCGTGGTCATCACTCGATGGTGACGCTCCGACGAGCTCTGTGTCGTCGCGATGTCGGACCGCGACGACGGCGACAGCAGCTGATCGCCACGGTGTGTGATATGCACCACACGTTACCGCCCGAGCACGCTGCGTAGACGATCAGCGCCAGGATCGCAGCGTCGCGATCCGCTCCTCGATCTGCTCGATCGTCGCCATCGGCGTCGCCGGACCGCCGCAGTGCTTGCGGAGATCGCCGTGGATCTGCCCGTGGGGTTTCCCGGTGCGGTGGTGGTGCGCCGCGACGAGCCCGTTGAGCTCGCGGCGCAGATCCTTGAGCCGCTCGGCTACGCCGACGTCGCGGCGGAACTCCCGGGTGGGCTCGGGCTGCTCCGCGGTCGTGACCGCGGACGGGCTCTCCTCCCGGGCCTCCTCGCGGTCGAGCTGCTCGCTCTGCCGGCGGCGTAGCAGGGCGCGCACCTGGTCGGGCTCGAGGAGTCCGGGCAGCCCGAGGTAATCCTGCTCCTCGGCGGTCCCGGCGCCGGCGGCCGTGCCGAACGAGGCCCCGTCGTAGATCAGCTGGTCGAGCTCGGCCTCCGCCGAGAGGGTCTCGAACGCCTTCTCCTGGTCGCCGGGCTCGTCCTCGGTGCGGTTGGCCGCCTCGACGAGGTCGTCGTCCCAGCCCTCCTTCGACCGGTGGGGCTCGCCGAGGACGTGGTCGCGCTGCACCTCGAGCTCGCTGGCGAGCGTGAGCAGCGACGGCACGCTGGGCAGGAAGACGCTCGCGGTCTCGCCCGGGCGCCGGGAGCGCACGAAGCGTCCGACCGCCTGCGCGAAGAACAGCGGGGTCGACGCGCTGGTGGCGTACACGCCGACGGCGAGGCGCGGGACGTCGACGCCCTCGGAGACCATGCGGACGGCGACCAGCCAGCGGGCGTTCGTGCGGGAGAACTCGGCGATGCGCCCGGACGCCTTCGGGTCGTCGGAGAGCACGACCACCGGCTCCTCGCCGGCGACCCGGCGCAGCAGGGCCGCGTAGGCCTTCGCGGTCGTGTGGTCGGTGGCGATGACGAGCCCGCCCGCGTCGGGCACCCCGCCCTGGCGCAACTGGGTGAGCCGCGTGTCGGCGGCCTGCAGGACGGCGGGCATCCACTCGCCCTTGGGGTCGAGCGCGGTCTTCCAGGCCCGGGCGTTCTGCTCGGCGGTCAGCGGCTCGCCCAGGCGGGCGGTCATCTCCTCCCCCGCGCTGGTGCGCCAGCTCGCCTGGCCCGAGTAGGCCAGGAACACCACGGGGCGCACGACCCCGTCCGCCAGCGCGTCGGCGTAGCCGTAGGAGTGGTCCGGCCGCGAGCGCAGCACGCCCGTCGAGTCCGGTTCGTAGGTGATGAACGGGATCGGGCTGTCGTCGGACCGGAACGGTGTCCCGGTGAGCGCCAGGCGCCGGGTGGCGCCGGCGAACGCCTCGCGTGTCGCCTCGCCCCAGGACTTCGCGTCGCCGGCATGGTGGATCTCGTCGAAGATCACCAGGGTGCGGCGGCCCTCGGTGCGGTTCATGTGCAGCACGGGGTGCGCGGCCACCTGCGCGTAGGTGACGGCGACGCCGCGGAAGTCGGTCGAGGTGCGGCCGACGCTGTTGGAGAACTCCGGGTCGATCGCCAGGCCGGCACCCCGCGCGGCCTCGGCCCACTGGTGCTTGAGGTGCTCGGTGGGGCAGACGATCGTCACCGTGTCGACGGAGCGGTCGCCGAGGAGCTCGGTCGCCGCCCGCAGCGCGAACGTCGTCTTCCCGGCGCCGGGGGTCGCGACGGCGAGGAAGTCGCGGGGACGGTCGGTGAGATAGCGGGTCAGGGCGCGCCGCTGCCACTGGCGCAGCGGTCGTGCTCCCGAGGGATCGGTGCTGGTCTGGCTACCGGTCGCGCGGGTGGTCAACGGCCCTCCGGGGCGGAGTTCGGACAGGGGAGGCGGGCGGCCTACTCCCCGTCGTCACCACCACGGGGCATCTTGTTGAAGATCTCCTTGCACTTCGGGCAGACCGGAGAACCGGGCTTGGGCGAGCGGGTGACCGGGAAGGTCTCCCCGCAGAGCGCCACCACCATCGAACCGGTGACCGCCGACTCGGCCACCTTGTTCTTCCGGACGTAGTGGAACATCTTCGGTTCGTCGTCGCCCGTGCGGTCGGTCCCCTGCGGGCGGGTGTCGGGAAGCACCGCGGTCTGGCTCATGGCTCCATGATGCCCCACGGACCTGACCCGGGGCCCACGGCGGGCGGACCCGTGTCGTCCTCGCTGGTACCGGCCACTTCGTGCAAACGGCACCCACGCCCTGGCCGCTGCTGTCACGGTGACCTCGTCCCGGTCGCGGCGGTGAGGAGATCCAGGTGACCCATCCGGCCCGTGCCCCCGGGCGCTGCGCCGTCGCCGGCGCCGCGCCGCCCGAGGAGCTGCCCGGCGACCCGGGGTCGCTGCTGCGCGACGCGCTCGCCTTCGTCACCGAGCACCGGGCCCGCCTCCTGCGGCTGGGGCTGCACCTCGTGGTCGCCGCGCTGCCCCTGCTGGCGATCTCGGCCCACGTCTTCGGGCTGGCTCCGATGAACGTCACCGCCGGGCTCGTCGTGGTGCCGTTGACGCTCGCGGTGCTGCTGCTCGCGGTGTTCTCCCCGGTCGGAGAGGACCGGATCGTGCTGACGGGCGCGATCTGGGGCGTCATCGCGACGCTCGTCTACGACGCGGTGCGCCTCGACACCGTCTACCTGCTCGGGTGGTGGGGCGACTTCATCCCGACGGTCGGCACCTGGATCCTCGGCGTCGACGGCGGGTCGACCGCCGTGGGCGCGATCGTCGGTTACGTCTGGCGCTACGTCGGCGACGGCGGCGGCATCGGTGTCGTCTTCTTCGTGCTGGTCGCCGCCACCGGCCTGCGCCGTTGGGGCGAGCGCGCCACGGTCGCCGCCGCGGTCGTGTTCGCCGTCTTCCCGGTGTGGACGGGGCTGATCGCCACCGTCGCCGTCGCGCCGCGGGGCGAGCGGCTGATGTTCCCGCTGACGGTCACCACCGTGACGCTCTCCCTGCTGGGCCACCTGGTGTTCGGGCTCGTGCTCGGGCTGGGGTGCGCCCGCTGCCGGGGTCTCGAGGAGCGCTGGCCCTGGCCCCCGCTGCTCGACCGGCCGTGGGCGGGGGTGCCGGTGTCGGCGGCTCCCGTATCGGCTCCCGTATCGGCTCCCGTATCGGCTTCCGTCCCGCGGGCCCGGGCCGCGGCCGGTGACGGATGGGGGCCGGCAGCGCTCGTCGCGGGCCCGACCCGCACCCCGATCCCCGAGACCCCCGGCGAGATCACCGAGATCCGGGTGGAGCGCCCGCTGCCGCGGCGGCCCGGCCGGTCGTCGGGCTCGTCGCGCGGGCGACCGCCCGTCGTGGGGCCGGTCTCCGTGCCGGTCTCCGTGCCGGTCTCCGTGCCGGTCTCCGCGCCGTCCGAGGTCTCGGTCCCCCGGCGCCGCGAGCCGGTGTCCGGGCCGGTCCGCGTCGTCGGCACGCCCTCGCACCCGGTCCCGGTGACGGGTCCGGCCCGACCTGCGGGCCCGCCGCGGCGCCCGACGGGACCGGTGCCGGTCGCGCCGGGGCCGTGGTCGCGGGCGGTCCCGCGGACCGGACCCGGCCCGTGGCTCGGCGCCGGACGGACCGGCGTCACGAGTTCCGCCAAACCGCACCCGGCGTCCGGGACGCGCGGCTAGCGTCCGCGACCTGGGGGCACGACCGGACGGGCGGAGGACGATGAGCGGGTCGGCGTGGGGGTGTGACGGGCGGCGCGACCCGCCCCGCGCGAGCAGCCCCTGGGATGCCCTCGAGCGCCCGCGACGCCGGCCGCGGGACATCCAGGTGGCCGTGCTCGCCGTCGCCACCGCGGTGGTCCTGCTCTGCCTCGTCCTGCGGGTCGGCGAACCGTCCGAGATCTCCCACGGCGGCCTCGTCGTCGCCGCCGAAGAGAGCTCGGACGGCTCGGGGGACGGCTCCGGCAGCGATTCGGGCCGTGGCACGGAGGGCGGCGGCGACCAGGACGGCGACCAGGACGGCGATCAGGACCGCGATCAGGACCGCGATCAGGACGGCGGCGGCGGCGGTGGCGGCAGTGGCGGCGGTGGCCAGGAGGAGGACGACGAGGAGTTCCCGGGTCGCGACCAGATCGGGCGGGCCGCGGCGAACGAGTACGTCGACATCCAGCGGGTGCAGCGCGGGGCGTTCTCGGGCGAGGGCGGGGTGTTCTCGGGCGGCAGCTACACGGTCCGGTGCGCGGTCAGCGATCACAAGAACTCGGACAACTACCTGATCACGCCCGGGAAGCGGAACGGCGCCCAGCACGTGCACGACTACGCCGGCAACGAGGGCACCAACTTCGCCTCCGAGCGCGAAGTCCTCGAGGAGACCGAGACGACCTGCACCAACGGCGACCGCTCCCCCATCTTCTGGCCCGTCCTGCGCGACCTGCGCAACCAGGGACCCGACATGGGCGTCGACGGCGGCAGCCTCGACGGCAATGTCGGCTCGATCGTCGAGCCGACGGCGGTCGACTTCACCTTCTCCGGCCACGGCACGCGCCGCACCGAGCCGTTGCCGCTCAACATCGCCCTGGTCACCGGCTCGGCCAAGGCCGGCACCAACGACGGGGAGGGCGCCAACGCCAAGTACACCTGCACCGGCGCCGGCGGCCGGCTGACCGACCTCTACACGATGTGCCCCGAGGGGTCGGCGCTGCAGCGGATCTACGACTTCCCGAGCTGCTGGAACGGCCAGGACCTCGACTCCGAGGACCACACCACCCACATCGTCTTCCCCGACGAGGACGGCGAGTGCGACGAGGACCTCGTCCCCGTCCCGGCGCTGCGGATCACCGTGAGCTACGACGACCCGCCGCCGGGCCGCACGTTCGCCATCGACAGCTTCCCCGAGCAGCAGCACAACCCGATCACCGACCACGCCCTGCTCGAGTACCTGTCCTCGGAGCGCCGCGCCCAGGAGGGCGCCGAGTGCATCAACGCCGCACGCCGCTGCGTCCAGGGCCCCGAGCAGGACGGGGCCGCGTCGGGCTCCACCGCGTCGAGCGACCGCGTGCCGCGCTCGCAGACCTTCTCCCACGCGTTCGCCACGCACGCGACCGCGCACCAGCGGCGGCCCGGGCCCGCGGCGTCCGGCCACGGGGCGCACCACGGGGCGGGTCCGGCGCTCGCCGCGCCCGCCGCCCGCGTGGCCGGGGCGCTCGGCCCCGCCTCGCTCGCCCCGCCTGCGACCACGCCGGACCCGACACCGTCGGGCGGGCCGGGACGCCTCCCGGTGGCCGACCCCTCGGACACCCTCGGGCCGCTCCCCGGGATCACGCGCCTGCCCGGGCTCGCCGCACCGCTCGGGACGTCGCAGGGCGCGTGACCCGCGCGCTCAGCGCACCGCGTCCCACTCGACGACGATCACCGGCGATCCTTCGGGATCGAGGCGGATCGGGAGCAGCCGCCCGACGCGGACGTCGGCGGCGTGGTCGAACGGCACGCGCACCCGGCGGCGGATCACACGGCCGTTGACGTCGAGATCGAGCACCGGGATCGCCTCGTTGCCGATCGAGCTCGTGGTGCTGGTGACGCCGGCGATCCGGGCCAGGGCCGGTGTCCCGCGCCGCGCGGTGCGCCGCAGGGCGGCGGGGCTGCCGAACCAGCGGCGCTGCAGCGTCGCCCAGACCAGGCCCTGGACGAGCAGGACGCCCCCGGTGACGCCCAGGGCGAGGGCGGTCGCCCTCAGGGCGGTGCCCTCGAGCACGACCGCCACGAGCGCCAGGACGACGAGGCAGAGTGCGCCGCCCGCGAGGAACCAGCGCCCGAGGCGCGCGAGCGCGATGGTCATCTGCTCCCCCGGGTCGCGGCGACGGGGCGAGTATCGCGGAGGCGCTGCCCACCCCTCGCTGCCTACCCCTCGCTGCCCGTGCGCGGCGGCGCGTGGCCGGCGCCGTCCTGCTGCGACTGGCGCGGCCGCTCGGTGCGCTGGTCGAGCTTCTCGGCGGCCTCGATGATCTGCGCGTCCGGGACGGCGCCCAGCTCGCGGTCGGCGCGGCGGTACCGGTTGGCCTTCTCGGCCTTCTTGGGCGGCCGGTCGTTGGCGATGAGCACCGCGACCCACGGCAGCGGCACCGACAGCACGATGAGGGCGACCGCGACCCAGGGCAGGTTGAAGCCGATGCCCGCGACGCCCGCGAGCACGAGGCAGGGGATACGGCACGCCATGATCAGCGAGTAGCGCTTCTTGCGCGCCGCGAACTCCTCGTCGTACGAGATCGCGGCCTGGGTGATCAGGATCGGCTGTCCGTCGTCATCCTGACGTCGGTTCACCACGAGCGTCGCCTCCTTGGGCACCGGCCATCCCCCACGGGTGCCCTCACGCGCCACTCTGAACCTCGCGCCGTCACGGCGCCACCGGGAAGGCCGGTCAGGACGACGCCTCGGCCTCGACGGCCTTGGCGGCCTTGGCGGCCTTCTTCTGGGCCTGCTTGAAGTCACGGACCTCGCCGAGCGTCACCGGGTCGACGACGTCGGCGATCGAGCGGCGGGAACCCTCGTCACCATAGGACCCGGCGGCCTCGCGCCAGCCCTCGGGCCGCACACCGCACTGCTTGCCCAGCAGCGCCGTGAAGATCTGGGCCTTCTGCTTGCCGAAGCCGGGCAGCGACTGCAGGTTGGCGAGCACCTCGCGTCCCGAGCCCGCGTCGACCCACAGCCGCTCGGCCTCGCCGCCCCAGTCCTCGACGAGCCGGCGGCACAGTCCCTGCACCCGCTCGGCCATGGAGCGCGGGTAACGGTGCAGCGCCGGCGGGCCGGTGAAGGCGGCGACGAGGGCCTCGGTGTCGTACTCCGCGATGCCGGCGGCGGTCAGCGGACCCCCGAGGCGTTCGGTCAGCAGCGCGGGCGAGGCGAAGGCGCGCTCCATCGGGAACTGCTGGTCGAGCAGCATGCCGATGAGCAGGGCCAGCGGGTTGGCGCTCAGGACCGCGTCGGCGTCGGCGTCCTGGGCGAGGGTCAGCTCGGGCACGGTGTCAGCCTCGCAGATCCTTCTCCAGCACGGCGAACACGAAGTCGTCGTCGCGCGGCACCCCGACGCCCTCCTCGCCGTACGGGAAGGGACGGGACTCGCCGGTGCGTCCGTAGCCGCGCCGCTCGTACCACGCGATGAGCTCGGCGCGCCGGTCGATGACGCACATCTCCAGCACCGTCGCGCCGCGCTCCCGGGCGTTCTGCTCGGCGGCCTCCAGCAACGTCGACCCGACGCCGCCGCGCTGCTCGCCCGGGCGGACGGCGAACATCCCGAACGACGCCGTCGTGCTCCCCGACGCGAGGGTGATCGCGGCGCACCCGACGAGGTCGCCGGCCACGAGCACGGTGATCGCGGGGTCGGCGACGTCGGCGGCGAGCAGCTCGCGGGTCGTGCGGGGCCCGTCGATGAGGTCGGCCTCCGAGGTCCAGCCCTCGCGGCCCGACGGTCCGCGGTAGGCGCTGTGGACGAGGGCCAGCAGGGAGTCGACGTCGGCGGCCTCGGCGACGCGGACGGTGAGGGAAGCGGTCACGAGGATCCAGTCTGCCCCGTGACGGGCGCCCCTTCGAGCTGGCGAAGCCCGCGGTCGGTGTCGGCTGGACGGCGGCGGACGACGGGCACCCCACGTGCCCAGAGCCGGATCCCGCGGTGCCGGATCGCGGCCGCGACGCGCAGGGTGACCGCGGGATGGCGCACGAGCGAGGCCACCAGCGTGCGCGGGGTCGCGGGCCGCCGGCGCCCGCGCAGGGTCGCGACGAACGCCGTGGCGCCCTCGCGGCGCAGGACGACGGTGGCGGCGAGCGTCTCGCCGGGCTCGGGGACGCGCATCCGGTACTCGCCGTCGACGGGAAAGAAGGGCGAGACGTAGAAGTCCTTGTCGACCCGCGCGCGCCCCTGCTCGTCGACCTCGACCAGGTAGTGGTGGCGCCCGCCGTAGGTGTTGTGGACCTCGGCGACCACCGCGGTCAGCGCCCCGTCGTGGTCGCGACACCAGTAGAGCGTGATCGGGTTGAACACGTACCCGAGCACGCGCGCGTGGGCGAGCATGAGCACCCGCGCCGGGCGCGCGATCCCCCGCGCGGCGAGGAACGCGTCGACGTTCTCGCGGAGCGAGCGATGCGGGACGCCGATGTGGTCGGCGGCGCGGAACCGCGCGAACGGGCGCAGCGGCGCGGGCAGGCGGGGCAGGTCGTCGAGGTCGACGAGCCAGAGGTAGAGGCGGTGCGTGAACGCGTCGTCGAGGCGCTCGAGGCGGCGGTGGCCGACCTCCGCCTCGTAGATCGCGGGCACGCTCACCAGCTCACCCCGAGGGCTTCGGCGGCGCGGACGCCGGAGGCGCAGCCGTCCTCGTGGAAGCCCCAGCCGTGGTACGCGCCGGCGAAGGCGAGGCGCGCGTCGTTCAGCTCGGGCAGGCGGCGCTGCGCCGCGACCGACGCGGGCGTGTACGCCGGGTGCTCGTAGACCATCCGGGCGATCACCGTCGTCGGGTCGACGCGGTCGGTGGCGTTGAGGGTGACGACGTGGGTGTCCGCTCCAGCGAGGCCCATCAGCCGGGTCATGTCGTAGCTGACCAGCACCCGGTCCTCCCCCGGCACGCGCAGCAGGTTCCAGGCGGCGCGGGCGCCCGCGGCGCGGGGCAGCACCGAGGTGTCGGTGTGCAGCCAGGTCTCGTTGCGCGAATACCGGAAGGCGCCGAGGACGTCGGCCTGCTCGCGGGTCGGCGCGAACAGCAGCCCCAGCGCGTCCGGGGCGTGGGTGGCGACGACGGCGCGGTCGAAGCGGTACTCGGTGTCGGCGTCGTCGCGCAGGAGCACTTCCTCGCCCGAGCGGACCAGCGCGCGCACCGGCGTCGACACCTCCACCGCCGAGAGCCCCTTCGCGGCCCGCTCGACGTAGGTGCGCGAGCCGCCGACGACCGTGCGCCACCGGTGCGAGCCGCCCACCGAGAGCATCCCGTGGTGGGCGAGGAACGCGAAGAGGTAGCGCGCCGGGTACTGCCGCGAGAGCTCCGGACCCGACGACCACACCGCCGACACCACCGGCACCGCGAAGGTCTCCACGAAGAACCGCGAGTAGCGCCCGGCGTCGAGGAACGCGCCGAAGGTGACGTCCTCACCGAGCGGGGACGTCCCGTCGACCACGGCCCGGGCGGCACGGTGGAAGCGCAGCACCTCGCCGAGCATGCGCAGGTAGCGGAGGTTCGCGAGGTTGCGCGGCTGCGCGAACAGCCCGCGCACCCCGCGGGCGCCCGCGTACTCGAGGCCGGTGACCTCGTCGCGCACGCTCATGCTCATCTCGGAGTCCTGGGTGGCGACCCCGAGCTCCGCGAACAGCCGCAGCAGGTGCGGGTAGGTGACGTCGTTGTGGACGATGAACCCGGAGTCCACGGCGAGGGGCCCGACGTCGTGCGTGTGCGCGTGGCCGCCGAGCCGTGCGTCGGCCTCGAACAGGGTCACGTCGTAGCGGCGCTGCAGCAGGTACGCCGCCGTCAGCCCCGACACGCCCGCACCGACGACCGCGACCCGCTCGCGCATGCCACCACTCCCTCGTACCGACCCCTATGGATCCGCCAGGGGGACCGACAGCCCGCCGGGGTCCCCCGCCGCCATGGCCTTCGCGACCGGCTCGGTGAACGGTTCGAGACCGAGCGCGCCGAGGGCGAAGTGTGTGACGAGGTCGTGCCACGCGTGCGCCCTGCGCAGCATGGTGTGGCCGTCGCCGAGGACCTCGAAGCGCGCCACGCGGTCCGAGACCGACGCCACCCGCCCGGCGAACCACCGGGAGGCGTCCGGCGAGGTCATCCTCTCGCGGTCGCCGTGGGCGATGAGCACGGTCCGGTCGGCGAGGTGCGCGAACGGCTCGCCCCGCTCGATCCACGGGGCGAGCCCGGCCACGCCGACGACGCCGTCGTCACCCCCGACGCGCAGCGCGGCCCGGCCGCCCATCGAGTGTCCGACCAGCACGACGGGCACGTCGCCGTGTCGTCGTCGCAGGTCGCGCAGCGCCCAGCGGGCGTCCTGCACGGGGTCGAGGTCGGGCGCGTTCCAGCCGCGGTAGCGGTACCGCAGCAGCCCGACGTCGACGCCGCGCCGGGCGCCCGCCGCCGCGAGCGACCGCGCGAACGGCACCATGCGCAGGTAGGGCAGCCGGAGGCCGCCGGCGGTCTCGTGACCGTTCGGGCGGCCGCCGTGCAGCACGAGGACGGCCCCGGTGACCGGGCGGCGTGTCGCGGGACGGACGCGATCGAGGCGCGGGAGCGTCACGAGTGATCGAACCCCGCGCCCGGGCCGGACGAACGACCCGCCGACCCCAGCCGCCGTCTCGTCACGCATCCCGGCCCGCGGCCGGGAGGAGGGAAGCACTCATGAAGGCCGGAGACATGAAGGCCGGAGACACCGCCCCCGACTTCGAGCTCGCCGACGACACGGGCACCCGCCGGTCGCTGTCGGGGCTCCTCGCCGACGGCCCCGTGGTGCTGTTCTTCTACCCGCTGGCCTCGTCGGGCGGCTGCACCCAGGAGAGCTGCCACTTCCGCGACCTCGCCGGCGAGTTCGCGGCGGTCGGCGCCCAGCGCGTCGGCATCAGCGCCGACTCCGTCGAGAAGCAGCACGCCTTCTCGACCGCGAACTCGTTCGACTACCCGCTGCTCTCCGACCCCGACGGCGCCGTCGCCAGGCAGTTCGGCGCGAAGCGGTCGTGGCTGCCGGCGCTGCCGGTCAAGCGCAAGACCTTCGTCATCGACACGGACCGGAAGGTCCTCGAGGTGATCGGCAGCGAGATGAAGTTCGACCGGCACGCCGACGACGCCCTCAGGGTGCTGCGCGAGCGTCAGGGCGCCTGAGCCGCTCGTGTCCGGCCCGCTCACGTGGCGCGGGCCGGACACGAGCTCGGGGGCAGCGGCAGGAACCCCGAGGTGCGGCGGACGTACTCGTCGTACCCGGGCCGCTGCGACATCGTCTTCTCCGTGAGCTCCTTGCCGGTCACCGACACCAGCAGGTAGGTCATCAGCAGCGGCCCCACGGCGGTGACCAGCGCGAGCGGGTGCCCCGCCGCCACGACGAAGATCCCCCACCAGACGCAGGCGTCGCCGAAGTAGTTCGGGTGGCGGGTATAGCGCCACAGGCCGGAGTCGAGGATCTTCCCCTTGTTGGCGGGGTCCGACGTGAACGCCGCCAGCTGCGCGTCGCCCACCGCCTCGAACACGAACCCGACCAGCCAGAGCACGATCCCGGTGACGACGACCGGGACCACCGCCGAGGCGCGGACCATCGCCGCGAGCACCGGCAGCGACACGACCAGCATCACGCCCGCCTGCGGCAGGTACACCTTCCGCAGCACCGTGGACGTCACCGCGCCGGGCGCGTGCTCGTCGCCGAGCATCGCCGTGTAGCGCGGATCCTCGCCCTTGCCCCGGTTGCGCCACCCGATGGAGATCGCGAGCCGCAGCCCCCACACCGTGACGAGCGCGAGCACGACCGTGCGCACCCCGGGATCGCCGACGCCGAGCACCCCCGAGATCAGGTACGCGACGACGGCCACGGCCACGAAGCCGAGGCCCCAGGTCACGTCGACGACGCTGTGGCGCCCGGCGGCGCGGGCGACGGCGAGCGTGACGCTGAACGCCGCCACGACCGTCGCCACCGCACCCACGAGCAGCAGGCCGAACGCGGCCGGGTCGAAGCTCACGTGCCCGGCTTACCCGCCGCGGTGCGTGAGCGCACCGTCCAGTCGTCACGGGTGGCGGGCATCCCGCTGCGGCCGCGGTCGGTGGGACGGGCCAGGAGGATCTGGTCGACGCCCATGCGGTTCTCCGCGAACGCGAGCGCGCCGCCGGCGAGGTAGAGCCGCCACATGCGCGCCCCGCGCTCGCCGAGCAGCCCCACCGCCTCGTCGAAGCGCTCCTCGAGCGTGGCGAGCCAGGCCCGGATGGTCGGCACGTAGTGCTCGCGCATCACGTGCACGTCGCGGACCTCGAGGCCGGCGTGCTGGAGGAAGGTCAGGGTGTCGCCGACGGGGCGCATGACCATGTCAGGGGTCACGTAGGTCTCGATGAACGCGCCGCCGCCCGGTGCGTTCGCGCCGCGGGACATCTGCTGCACGAGCGCCCGCCCACCCGGGCGCAGGGCGCCGTGCAGCGTCGCGGCGAACGTCGGGTAGTGCTCGTCGCCGACGTGCTCGCCCATCTCGACCGCGCTGACGGCGTCGAACGGGCCGTCGACAGCGGTGATCCTCTCCGCGACGTCGCGGTAGTCGAGCAGGTCGACCTGCACCTTCCCGGCCAGCCCTTCCGCGCGGATGCGGGCGTTGACCTGGTCGCGCTGCTCCCCCGAGATCGTCACAGCCCGGACGTTCGCGCCGTGCTCCCGGGCGGCGTGCACGGCGAGCGAACCCCAGCCGCAGCCGATGTCGAGCAGGCGCCGGTCGGGGCCGAGGTCGAGCTTGCGGCAGATCAGCTCGAGCTTGTCGTGCTGGGCCTGCGCGAGCGTGCTGCCCGAGCCAGGAGACGCCGCGATCAGGGGAGCACGCCGATAGGGGAGCTCGACCGTCGGATCGGTCCAGTAGCCCGACGAGTACGCCATCGAGTCGTCGAGCAGCAGCGCGTAGAAGGCGTTGCCGGCGTCGTAGTGGTGGGCGATGACGTCGCGGTCGCGGCGGCGGCTGTGCGGCCGGCCCGTGACGCGGATGGCCTCGGGCGGCGGGGCGGGCTTGCGGCCGATCAATCCCAGTCGCGCCGCCGTCGTCGCTAGTCCGGGCAGCTCACGGGCGCCGGGCCGGCGCCTGGCGATCGTCCCGGAGTTCACGAGCGCCCACATCGCCGAGAGCCCCTCGGCGAGGTCGCCGTCGATGTCGAGATCGCCTGAGACGTACGCGTGCGCGAGCCCCATCTCGCCGGGCTCCCACAGCAGCCGGCGCAGCGCCCGCCGCGAGCGCAGCACCACCGTCGGCACGCCCGGCCCCGGCGCCGCCCCGGCCTCGCCGCCGTCCCACGTCCGGATGCGCACCGGCACCGGTCCGTCCAGGAACGCCCCGATCGCGCCCGCGACCCGCTGCGCCGCGCCTGTACCCACCCCGGTCTCCCTCCGTCGTCTCGCCCGATGAATCGGACCAGAGGCCTCGGCGGTTCGCCGCTGCGGTGGACGTCGCACCGGGCAGGTCGCGGTTGGGCGTACACGGCGTGTCGTCCGGGTGTTCCGAGTACGGAACGTGCTCGAATTCACTCCATGGGGGTAGGTCTGGGGGTCAACGACGTCCCGATCGTGGGGGAACCGGTCGCGTTCGGGATGGGTTTCGTCGCACTGCTGATCGTGCTGCTGTCACGCGTCCTCGCGAGATACCCGATCACCTTGGCTCACGAGGGCGGCCACATGTTCGCGAATCTCTTCACGTTGCGTGGCAACCAAGGCTGGTTCCTCTGGGACGACGCCGACGGGCTCACGGTGGCGAAGGAGGTCGGAATCTGGCTGTCTCGTCTGATCGTGGGGTTCGTCGGCTACGCGACGCCGTCGCTTCTCGGTCTCGGGGCCGCGGCGCTCATCGCCCAGGGCAACCCGTGGGCGGCCCTGCTCGGCTCGATCTTCCTCTCGGTGCTCGCCGTGGCGCTGTCGCGCAACGGGCTCGCCTTCCTGATCCCTGCGCTGATCGCGGGTGGGCTCGTCTGGCTCCTCCTGGTCGGCTCGCCGTCGCTCCAGGCCGCTGTCGCGGTCGGCATCGCGTGGTGGCTCCTGCTCGGGGGCCTCCTTCGCAACTGGCGAATCCTGGACGGCAGGACAGGCGACGGAAAGGCGCTGGCGGGTATGACGCTGATCCCGAACTTCCTGTGGAACCTCGCGTGGCTCTTCATCGCCGTCGTCGCCCTCATCGTCGGAGGCCAGCTGCTCCTCCGCCCCGGCTACGGCATCGGCTGAGAGCCACGACCGCGCGACCCCGGACCCCAGCAGGATCGGTCGCACGTCTCGGCGAGGGCGCCGGGGGCAGAGGGCAGCGCCCGGCCGCTGGCGCAGAAGATCGTCGAGGCGGGCCGCGACTGACACCAGGGCGTTTCCACCCATGCACGTCGGGCCCCGGCGAGACATGATCCGGGGCATGGCGCGGCAGGACCGACTCCGGCGGATCTCCCAGGCCCACGACCGGCGGCGGTCCGGGCGCGGGATCCGGCTCTGGCGCAAGCTCGCGATCTGGGTGCTCTACCCGCGCACCGACCGCGGCTTCTGGTACGGCTTCGCGATCGACCTGCTGTGGCCGGTGCTCATGGCCGTGGCGCGCTGGGACTTCCGCGGCGGGCGCGAGGTGCCCACCCGGGGCGGCGCGCTGCTCGCGGTGAACCACCTCTCGCACGTCGACCCGATCGTCCTCGTGGCCTACGTGCTCGCCAACGGCCGCGTGCCGCGGTTCCTCGCGATGAAGGAGCTGTGGGGCAAGACGGTCGTCGGCGCACCCCTGCGGGGGGGCCGGCACATCCCCGTGGACCGCGGCAAGTCCGGGATCGAGGCGTACCGCGCGGCGGTCGAGGCCGTCCAGCGCGGCGAGGTCGTCGTCGTCTACCCGGAGGGCGGGTTCGCCGAGCACTCGAACGGCTGGCCCCGCGCGGCCCGCACCGGCATCGCGCGGATGGCGCTCGAGACCGGTGCACCGGTCATCCCGGTCGCGCAGTGGGGCTCGAACCACCTGCTGCCGCCCACCGCGTCGCGCCCGACGCTGTTCCCGCGCGCCACGCTGCGGGTGCTCGCGGGCCCGCCGGTCGCCCTCGACGACCTGCGCGCGGGCCGCATCGGCCGCAAGTCCCTGCAGGAGGCCACCGACCGGATCATGGGCCGGATCACCGAGCAGCTCGCGGTGCTGCGCGGCGAGGAGCCCCCGCAGCGCGCCGAGGCCGTCGAGCCCGCGCACCCCGACCGCTCCCCCGCCGACCTCCAGCCGCCCGCGGTGAGCTGAGCGCCGTCGGCCGTCGCGTGATCAACGGGGACTTCGCGCGCCTAGAAGCAGCGAACCGCCCGTTCGCTGCCGACCCCGGGGACGTTCGTGGCCGCGGGATCGGCGCCGCCCGGCCGAGCGCTCGGCCGGACGGCTCAGCCGATCCCCCTAGCCGTTGACCTGCTTCTGCATCTCCTCGACGACCGAGGGGTCGACGAGGGTCGTGGTGTCGCCGAGCTCCTCGCCCTCGGCGACGTTCTTCAGCAGGCGACGCATGATCTTGCCCGAGCGGGTCTTGGGCAGGTCGCGCGCGAAGATCACCGACGCCGGGCGGGCGAGCTTCCCGATCGACTGCGCCACCTGCTCGCGCAGCGCCTTCTCGAGGTCCTCGCTGCCCTGCTTGTCCCCGATGAGCGAGACGAAGGCGACGATCGCCTGCCCGGTGTCGGGGTCCTTGCGCGCGGCGACCGCGGCCTCGGCGACGTCGGCGTGCTCGACCAGCGCGCTCTCGATCTCGAAGGTCGAGAGCCGGTGGCCGGAGACGTTGACGACGTCGTCGATGCGGCCCATCAGCATGATGTCGCCGTCGGCGTCGTACTTGGCGCCGTCGCCGGCGAAGTACGCGTCGGAGTACTTCGACCAGTAGTTCTCACGGAAGCGCTGGTCGTCCTTGTAGAGCCCGCGCATCATGCCCGGCCACGGCTGTGTGAGGACCAGGTTGCCCGTGGTCTCCGCCGGGACCTCGTTGCCCTCGTCGTCACGGATCTCCGGCCGCACGCCCGGGAACGGCTGCTGGGCCATGCCCGGCTTGAGGGTGGTGATCCCGGGCAGCGGGGTGATGAGGATGTGCCCGGTCTCGGTCTGCCACCAGGTGTCCATGATCGGCGCCTTGCCGCCGCCGATGTGCTCCCGGTACCACTCCCACGCCTCGGGGTTGATCGGCTCACCGACGCTGCCGAGGATCTTGATCGACGACAGGTCGTGGGCCTGGGCGTGCTTCTCGCCGGCCTTCATGTGCGCGCGGATGGCCGTCGGCGAGGTGTAGAGGATCGAGACGCCGTACTTCTCGATGATCTTCCACCAGACCTCCTGGTCCGGGTAGCCGGGCACGCCCTCGAAGAGCACCTGGGTCACGCCGTTGGAGAGCGGCCCGTAGGTGATGTAGCTGTGCCCGGTGATCCACCCGACGTCGGCGGCGCACCAGTAGACGGAGTCGTCCTTCACGTCGAAGACGAGGTTGTGCGTCGCCGTGGTGCCGAGCAGGTAGCCGGCCGTGGTGTGCACGACGCCCTTGGGCTTGCCGGTCGAGCCCGAGGTGTAGAGGAGGAAGAGCAGGTCCTCCGAGTCCATCGGCTCGGGCGGGCAGCTCGCCGGGTCGTCGGAGACGTCGGCGACGAGGTCGTGGAGGTAGACGTCGCGGTCGTTCATCGGGATGTCCGCGCCGCTGCGCTTCACCACGACGATCTTCTCGACGGTCGTCGGGCCGGCGTCGAGGCCGTCGTCGGCGTTGGTCTTCTGCGCGCCGGCCTTGCCGCCGCGCATCGCCTCGTCCTGCGTGATGAGGACCTTGCACTCGAGGTCGTTGCAGCGCTCGGCCACGGCCTTGCCGCTGAAGCCACCGAACACGACGGTGTGCGGGGCGCCGAGGCGCGCGCACGCGAGCATCGCGACGACGGCCTCGGGGATCATCTGCATGTAGATGCCGACCGGCACGCCCTTGCCGACCCCGAGGTTCTTCAGGCCGTTGGCGAGCTTGACGACCTCGCGCTGCAGCTGGGAGTACGTGATGTCGCGGGCCTCGGACGAGTCCGGTCCGTCGTCGGGCACCACGTGCAGCGCGACCTTGTCGCCGCGCCCCTCGTCGACGTGGCGGTCGACGCAGTTGTCGCAGGCGTTGAGCTTCCCGCCGACGAACCACTTGGCGTACGGGAGGTCCCACTCGAGGACCTTGTCGTACGGCTCGATCCAGCGCAGGCGCGCCTTGGCCTGCTCGTCCCAGAACTCCTCGAGCCCCTGCTCCTTCATCTCCGGCCGCACGTTGGCCGTCTCCGACAGCTCCGGGTCCGGCGGGTAGGTCTTCCCCTCGGTGGCCGTCTGTTCCGACATCCGCGTGTGCCTCCCGGTCGATCTGCGGGCACCGGTCGTCACCGGTCGACGCCAGGTGCCCCCTTGCTGATGCGCAGCGTCTTGCACAACCCGTTCCGTGACAACGGTGCGTTCGGAGGGGTCGCGGACAGGGTGGCGAGGACCGACTGCGCGAGCAGTGTGACGATCTCACCGTGCCCCGACCCGACCCACCGGACGCGGACCGTCGCCCCGCGGACGGTGTCGACGTCTCAGATGCCCGATTGTGGCGTGGCTTACGCGCCGCTCTCGTCCGCGGCGGTTTCACCGTCGACGGGGTGGCCGAGCTGCTCGGTCCCACGGCCCGCGCCGCGCTCGACCGCGGGGAGCCCACGCCGGCCCGCCGGGCGGTCCGCCAGGCCGGCATCGCCGGCACGCTCGTGCGTCTGTTCCTGCTCGGCGACCCCGTCACCCGTGCCGAGGCCGCCGCCGCCCTCGAGCCCGTCGACGTCGACGAGGCGGTCGCCGTCGGGCTGCTGAGCGTCGACGGCGACCTGGTCAGCGCGGCCCTCGACCTGCGCCCCCACGGCGACGCGGCGCTCGCCGACGCGCCACCGTGGTGGGTGCTCTCGGACCTCGAGGTGGCCCCGCATGGTCGGACCGCCGACCGCGAGCACGTCCTCGGGACCGGGGCGGCGTCGCTCTCGCTGGCCCGCGCGACGGTGCGGCGCCCCGTCGCGACGCTGCTCGACGTCGGGACGGGGTGCGGGGTGCAGGTCCTGCACTGCTCGGGGCACGCCGCCCAGCTCACCGCCACGGACGTCTCGCGGCGCGCGCTGGACATGGCGCGGGTGACCTTCGCGCTGTCGGACGTCGACGTCGAGGTGCTCGCCGGGCCCTGGCTGGAGCCGGTCGGCGGGCGGCGCTTCGACCAGATCGTCAGCAACCCGCCGTTCGTACCCGGACCGCCGCAGGTCGACCACGTCTACCGCGACGCGGGGCTCGGCGGGGACGGGGCGTCGGCGCTGCTGGTCGGCGCCCTGCCGGCCCACCTCGCCGAGGGCGGGGTCGCGCAGCTGCTCGCGTCGTGGCTGATCACCTCGGAGGACTGGACCGAACGCCCGCGCACGTGGCTCGACGAGGCCGCCCGGTCGGCGGCACCGGGGGGGCTCGACGCCTGGATCGTGCAGCGCGACGTCGCCGACCCCGCCCTGCACGTCGGGACCTGGCTGCGCGACGCCGGCGTCGACCCCGCCTCGCCGCAGGGGACGGCCGTGTCCGAACGGTGGCTGGACTTCCTGACCGCCGAGGGCGTGCACGCCATCGGGTTCGGGTTCGTCACGCTGCGGCGCACCGCCCCCGACGTCGCGGGCACCGTCGTCTGCGAGGACCTGCGCCAGTCCCACGACGACCCCCTCGGCCCGGAGATCGAGGCCTGGCTCGACCGCACGGCCTGGCTGGCGCAGCACCCCGGCGACGCGCTGCTCGAGGCCCGCCTGCGGGTCCCGGACACCGTCGCGCTGGAACGCGGGCTCGTGGGCACCGACGAGGGGTGGGACCCGGTCGCCGCGACCCTCGTGCGCCTCGACGGGCCCCGGTGGCGCCACGACGTCGACGAGCTCGGCGTCGCGCTGCTCGCCGGCTGCCGCGGGTATCTCCCGCTGAGCGACCTCGTCGGGCTCCTGGCGCTCGCGCACGGGCGCGATCCCGACGAGCTCGCCGCCGCCGCGCTGCCCGTGGTCCGGGACCTCGTGCACCACGGGATGCTGGTGCCCGCGTGAGAGCCGTCGTGAGCCGGGTGGTGTGGGCACGGGTGGCCGTCGACGACGAGGTCGTCGGGGAGCTCGACGGGCCCGGACTGCTCGTGCTGCTCGGCGTGCACCGTGACGACGGCCCCGACGCGCCGGCCACCATGGCCCGCAAGCTGCACGAGCTGCGCATCCTGCGCGACGACGAGCACTCCCACGCCGATGCTCGAGAGCCTCTGCGCTCCGTCTCCTGCGCCGAGACGGGGGCCGGACTGCTCGTCGTCAGTCAGTTCACCCTGTACGGGGACACCCGCAAGGGCCGGCGTCCCTCCTGGTCCGCCGCCGCCCCGCCGGAGGCCGCCCGCGACGCCGTCGACGCGGTCGTCGCCGTGCTGCGTGATCGCGGCGCACCCGTCGCGACCGGGAAGTTCGGCGCGGACATGCGCGTTGAATCCTGTCACGACGGCCCGCTCACGGTGATCGTCGAGATCTGAACGTCGAGATCTTCAATCCCGCCCCACGTTGCCTCCGAGTGGCGTCCGCCATGCGTCACGCACGACACAGCGGGCACCCGTGACCGGAAGCCCTCGGCGGGAACGAACGCCGATCCCGACGCGTTCGACCTAGTGACGCGGCGCCCCAGCACCTTCGCGCCGCGCAGGGAGGAAGCAATGACGGCGACACTCGCACCGCAGACCGGGTCCGAGGCGGCTCTGCCTTCTGTGCCTGCTGAGAGCGACCTCGACGCCCAGGGCCCTGCGGCGGACCTCGTCCGCGTCTACCTCAACGGTATCGGAAAGACCGCGCTGCTGACCGCCGCCGACGAGGTGGAGCTGGCCAAGCGCATCGAGGCCGGCGTGTACGCCGCGCACCTGCTCGAGGAGTCCGGTCAGGACCTCGAGAAGCAGCGCGCCGCCGACCTGCGCGCGGTGGCCCGCGACGGCCGCCGCGCCCGTGCGCACCTGCTCGAGGCCAACCTGCGCCTCGTGGTCTCGCTGGCCAAGCGGTACACCGGACGCGGCATGCCGCTGCTCGACCTGATCCAGGAGGGCAACCTGGGTCTGATCCGGGCCGTGGAGAAGTTCGACTACACCAAGGGCTTCAAGTTCTCGACCTACGCGACGTGGTGGATCCGCCAGGCCATCACCCGCGGCATGGCCGACCAGGCCCGCACCATCCGACTGCCCGTCCACCTGGTCGAGCAGGTCAACAAGCTGGCCCGCATCAAGCGTGACCTCCACCAGACCCTCGGCCGCGAGGCGACCAACGAGGAGCTGGCGGAGGAGTCGGGGCTGACGCCGGAGAAGGTGGCCGACCTCCTCGACCACAGCCGCGACCCGGTCAGCCTGGACATGCCGGTCGGCTCGGAGGAGGAGGCCCCGCTCGGGGACTTCATCGAGGACGCCGAGGCCACCGACGCCGAGTCGACGGTCATCTCCGGCCTGCTCCACGACGACATGCGCCGTGTCATCGCGACGCTCGACGACCGCGAGCAGAACGTCATCCGCCTGCGCTACGGCCTCGACGACGGCCAGCCACGCACGCTCGACCAGATCGGACGCCAGTTCGGGCTGTCCCGTGAGCGGGTCCGCCAGATCGAGCGCGAGGTCATGGTCAAGCTCCGTGACGGTGACCGCGCCCGGCGGCTCAAGGCCTACGCCGCGAGCTGATCCGGACCGATCCAGATACACGCTGCGTGACCGGATCGGTCCGGCAGCGGCCACCGGGTCGACGCATTGACGGTGACTCGCCGGTAACGGCAGTCTGAAGCGCACGGGCCGGATGTGACCCCACTCACGTGGGGTCACCCGGCCCGGCCAATGCCACGGGACGGGCTGGCCCTCACAGCTCGTCGACGACGGGAGACCGGGACGGTCGGGGGCCGGCCCGGTCTTCCGGCTTTTCTCACTCCGCTCGCTCGACCGCCGGACCTGCGGCCACCAACGTCGCTCCGGCACCGGCGACCACGAGCGCCGTGGCGCCGTGGACACCGAGGGCGGTGCCGACCGTCCCGCCGCGGGCCAGCACCACGCTCATGTCCCCGGCCGGGATCGCGCTCGCGGCCACGAGTGCCCATCCGAGCGCGCGCCGGTCCCCGACGGCGAGCAGCGCGGCGATGATCAGGCCGGAGCCGAGGTCGCGGACGCCCTTGACCAGGAGGAACGCGTCGTCCGCCGGCGCGGGGACGCCGAAGCCCGCGGCCGCTTCGGCCGGCCGGCGCAGGAAACGCACCCCGATCGCCCCGATCCCCACGCCCACGAGGGCGGCGACGACCGTCGCGCTCCGAGCGAGGGGGCCGCCGGAGGTCGGACGAGCGAGCTTGGTCATGATGAGCTCCTAGCAGTGACAGATTTTCGGTCGATGATAGACAACCCTCGAGCTCGCTCGCTAGCGTTGCTAGCATTCCGGTCCGTGACAGCGTCGGAGCGACGGAGCCGCGAGCGGGCGCGACGGCACGCGACGATCCTCGACGCCGCGCGGGCCCTGGCCGAGGCGGACGGATGGGACGCGGTGACCACGCGCCGGCTCGCCGAGCGGATCGAGTACAGCCAGCCCGTGCTCTACAGCCATTTCGCGAGCAAGGGCGACATCGTCGACGCCGTGGCCCGCGAGGGGTTCGCCGACCTCGCGGCCGACCTGCGCGCCCGTGTGGACACCGCACCGGACCCCCGCGCCGCCCTGGCGCGCGTCGCCGAGGGCTACCTGGCGTTCGCCCGTGATCGGCCCGCGGTCTACGCCGCCATGTTCACTCGGCCGACCTCGCTGCCCTTCGCCGCGCCGGACACCCCGGCCGAGCTGGTCGCGGGGTTCGCCGCCCTGCGGGACGCCCTCGCCGGCGTCACCGCCGACCCCGCGGAGATCGACGTGCGCACCGAGCTGACGTGGAGCACCCTGCACGGCCTCGCCAGCCTCACCGCCGCCGGCCGCGTCCCGCGTGAGACCGAGGACGCGCGACTCGACCTCCTGGTCCGCTCGCTCGCCGGGTGAGCGGCTAGGGCACCGCTCCGGTCAGGACGACCGGACGCTCCCCCAGCGGCGACTGCAGCGTCGCTTCGAGCGGCGGGTACACGAGTTCCCGCGTGCACGGGCCCGGGCCGGTGCTGAACTGCTCCACGCGCAGCACGACGCGCTCCGCGCCCTGCTCCACCACGGTCAGGCGCGCGTCCGTGCAGCCGCCCGCACGCCCGTAGACGCCCACCACGTTCTGCCCGCGTGTCCACACCAGCGTCGGCAGACCGCCCGGGAGCGCGCTCGCGTCCACGCGCCCGGTCGGGAGCGCCGTGGCACCGGGCGGGGGTGCCGCGGTCAGCGGGTCGGGTTCAGCCGGGACCGGACGGTTCGACGGCGGCGGCGCGCCGGTCGGGATCAGCGGCGGGGTGCCGGGCGCACTCTGGGGTGTGCTCGGCGGCTGCTCGGGCGTGCCCGACTGCCCGCACCCCGCGGCGAGCAGCACGGCGGTCGCGAGCAGGCCGAGGCGCAGGGTCGTCGGGAGGGCACGAGGTCGGCGCATGGTCCGACCGACCGTAGGGCGAGCCGGACGCCGACGCCGCCCCGGCGCGGTCACTCCTTCGAGGCGTCCTGGGTGCGGCGCGTCAGCGCAGCCGGCGCGGACCGCCGTCGCGCGGCCCGGGCGGCGGGCCGAGGGTGACCGTGACGCCCGTGGGGTGCGCGCCCCGGTCGGCGGCGAGCACGGGGTCGAGCACGAGCGAGCGGATCTCCGGGATCGCGTCGGCGAGCACGCCGACGCGCAGCACCAGGTCCTCGAGGGCCGGGAGATCCGCGCGGCGGGCACCCCGGTAGCCGTCGAGCAGCGGGGCGGCGCGGGGTGCGCGCACGAGCGTCGCGGCGTCCATCGTCGACAGCGGGGTGGCCCGATAGGCCCGGTCGCTCAGCAGCTCGCTGACCACGCCCGCGAGGCCGAACGAGACCAGCGACCCGAACGACGGGTCGTCGCGGATCTCGACCACGCACGGGATGCCCGGGGGCGCCTGCACCTGCACGTACACCTCGTCGGTGCCCGAGAGCTCCACGAGCTGGTCGTAGGCGCTCGTGATCGCCGACGACTCGGTGAGCCCGACGTGGACGCCGCGCAGGTCGGTGCGGTGCCGCCAGCGCCGGTCGGCGGTCTTGAGCACCACCGCGCCGCCGAGCTCGCGGGCCACCGTCACGGCCGCGTCGGCCGAGTGGACCCGGCGGAACGGGGCGACGACGACGCCGACGCAGCGCAGCAGCGCGTCGGCCTGCTCGTCGCTGAGCACCGTGCGCGGCCCCGGGGCGATCTCGTCGACCAGCGCCCGGGCGGCGTCGACGTCGACGCTCTCGGGGACGACGAAGTCGCCGACGGGCCGCGAGCGCCACTGTGTGTACCGCACGGCCCGGGACAGGGCCAGCACCGCGCGCTCCGGGCTCGGATACGAGGGGATGCTGCCGCGCTGGGGCCCGGCGTCCCCGTCACCGACCGTCAGCACCTCGGGCACGCCCTCGGAGGCGAGGAACGTCGAGACCACCGGCTTGTCGGCGCCGCGCACGGCGTCGGCCAGGGCGCGGGCGTGATCGGTCGGGTCGGTGGTGACCGCGGGGACGAAGACGACGACCAGCGAGTCGCACTGGTCGTCGGCGAGCAGGTCGGCGACGGCGGCGTGGAGCTGCTCGGCACCGGCCGACGTGCCGAGGTCGACGGGGTCGCGCGCCAGGAACAGCCCCTGGGCGAGGACGACGTCCGCGGCGAGGATGCCGAGCGCGGTCGAGTTGCCGACGATCCCGACCCGCGGGCCGGGCGGCAGCGGCTGGTGGGCCAGCAGCTGAGCGGCGTCGAAGAGCTCGTCGACCGAGTCGACGCGGATGACCCCGGACTGGTCGAACACCGCGGCCACGGCGGCCTCGTCGATCGGCTGCGCGCTGGCCGCGAGGCCCGGCGCCGCCGCGACGTGGCGGCCGCTCTTCACCGCGACCACGGGCTTCTGCCGGGCGAGCCGGCGGGCGACCCGGGCGAACTTGCGCGGGTTGCCGAAGGTCTCCAGGTAGAGCAGCACGACGTCGGTGTCGGGGTCGGTGTCCCAGTACTGCATGAGGTCGTTGCCGGACAGGTCGGCGCGGTTGCCGGCCGACACGAACGACGAGAGTCCCAGGCGCCGCTCGGCGGCGGCGGCGAGGATCTGGATGCCCAGCGCACCGGACTGGCAGAAGAACCCGACCCGGCCCGGCGGCGGCAGGTGCGGCGCCAGCGAGGCGTTGAGGGACACCTTCGCGTCGAGGTTGACCACGCCCAGCGCGCTCGGCCCGACCACCCGCATCCCGTTCGCGCGGGCTTCGGTGACGAGCTCGCGCTGCGCGGCGAGCCCGGTCGGGCCCTTCTCCCCGAAGCCCGAGGTGATGACGACGAGCGCGCGCACGCCCTTCGACAGGCAGGCGTCGAACACGCCCGGCACCTCGTCGGGCGGCACCGCGAGCACGGCGAGGTCGACGTCGTCGGGGATGTCGGTGACCGACGGGTACGCCCGCACGCCGCGCACCGACCGCGCCTCGGGGTGCACCGGGTACACCGGGCCGGTGAACCCGCCGCGGAGCAGGTTCGCGAGGACGACGTGGCCGATCTTGGTCCGGTCCGGCGAGGCCCCGACGACGGCCACCGACCGCGGGGTGAGGATGTTCGCGACGCTGCGGGCCTCGGCGCGCTGCTCGCGGGAGAGCTGCACCTCGCGGGCGCGGGGGGTCGAGGCGACGTCGAACTCCAGGTGCAGCGTCGAGCCCTCGAGCGCGCGGCTGACCTCGAACCCGGCCTCGCGGAACACCCGCACCATCTGGTGGTTCTCGGTGAGCACTTCGGCGACGAAGCGCGTCAGCCCGCACTCGCGGGCGGCCGCCGCGAGGTGCTCGAGCAGGATCGAACCGAGCCCGCGACCCTGGTGGTCGTCGCGCACGACGAACGCGACCTCGGCGGCGGGCGACTCCGCGAGCCGCACGTAGCGCCCGATCGCGATGATCTCCCGGCCGAGCCAGACGACGAGGGCGACCCGGTCGTGGTGGTCGACCTCGACGAAGTTCTTGAGGTCGCGCTCGGGGATCTGCGGGTAGGGGCTGAAGTACCGGAAGTAGCGGGTGCGGTCCGAGAGCTGCCCGTGGAAGGCGACCACGGCCTCGGCGTCCTCGGTGGAGATCGGCCGCAGATGGGCCGTCGCCCCGTCGGAGGCGACGACGTCGGCCTCCCAGTGGGCGGGATAGGGCGCGTCCGGTACCGCCCGGACCTCTGCGGTGATGGCGTCGGGGTCCGCCGTCTCGGTCATCCTCGCCCTCGGGGGGTCTCAGGGGGCCCGCTGTCGAGCCCGCTGTCGTCAGTCGCGGGAGTCCGCGGGATCGAGGCCGTGCAGCGGGAACACCGCGCGCCGGGTCTCGAGCAGGAACGGGTCGACCTCGACCTCGGTGAACCCGCCCCACGGCTCGAAGTCGGTGGGCGCGTCCTCGGTCATGGAGGTCGGCAGGGGCCGCCGGGTCTTCTGGGTCGCGTAGGACGTCCAGTCGGCCGGGATGGTGCGGTTCGGCTCGACGTCGCGGTCGAGCACCGTGGCCAGCAGGTGGGTCCACGACCGCGGCACCGCCCGGAACAGGCCGTAGCCGCCTCCGCCGAGGGCGAGCCACTTCCCGCCGCTGTGCTCGGCGGCCAGCCTGCGCAGGCTCCGGTAGATCGTCCGGTGCCCGTCCACGGACAGCGAGAGCTCGGCCAGCGGATCCTCGTGGTGGGTGTCCACGCCGCACTGCGTCACCAGGATCTGGGGCTGGAACGACCGCAGCAGCCCGGGCACCACCGCGTGGAAGGCGCGCAGCCAGCCGGCGTCGCGCGTGCCCGGCGGGAGCGCGAGGTTCACCGCGCTGCCCGACGCGCGGCCGCTGCCGAACTCGGAGGCGAAGCCGGTGCCCGGCCACAGGGTGCGTGGGTGCTGGTGCAGCGAGATCGTCAGCACCCGGTCGTCGTCGTAGAACGCGGCCTGGACGCCGTCGCCGTGGTGGACGTCGGTGTCGATGTAGCAGATGCGCTCGTAGCCGTGGTCGAGCAGCCAGGAGATGGCCACGGCGCAATCGTTGTAGACGCAGAAGCCCCAGGCGTGGTCGGCCATCGCGTGGTGCAGGCCGCCCGCGATGTTGACCGCCCGGTCGGCGCGCCCCTCGGCGATCTCCCGGGCCGCGGCGATCGAGCCGCCGCACACGAGGGCACTCGCCTCGTGCATCCCCTCGAAGATCGGGTTGTCGGACGTGCCGAGCTGGTGGACGGGGTCGTCACCGCTGGTCGGGGCCCGGCGCACCGCGTCGAGGTACGACGCGAGGTGGATGCGCTCGACCTCGGAGTCCGGGGCGGGTGCGGGCACCAGCGGCTCGATCCCCTCCAGCACCCCGAGGGAGCGGGCCAGGCGCATGGTGAGGTCGAGACGCACCGGGTGCAGCGGGTGCTCCTCGGAGAGCTTGTAGCCCAGGAGGCTCTCGTCCCACACGACGGCCACGCGGGCCGGGTCCACGGTCGGCGCGCCGGAGCTCGTCACGGACCCGACGGTACCGGTCGCGCTACGTCTCCCCCGTCTCGATGGGCCGCCCGGTGCCGCACCAGTGCGACCAGCTGCCGACATAGAGCCCGGCGGGGTCCTCGGGCGGGCGCAGGCCGGCGTGCTCGAGGCCGAGCACCAGCATCGCCGCGCTCACCCCGGACCCGCAGTACGCCCCGACCGCCCCGGCCTCCTCGACCAGCGGGCGCAGGACCGCGGCCGCGTCGTCGGGGGCACGCCAGTGACCGTCGGCGACCAGCGACGCCGCCGGGAGGTTCGCCGCGCCCGGGACGTGTCCCGCGACCGGGTCGATGGGCTCGGTCTCGCCGCGGAAGCGCTCGGCGGCCCGGCCGTCGAGCAGCACGCCCTCGCTGCCGGCGGCGAGGCCGGCCGCGTCCTCCGCGGTGAGCACGGGCATCGCCCCGGTCCGGATCTGCAGGCCGCCGGGGCGTCGGACCCCGCCGCCGGTGGTCGACACCTCGCCGCCGGCGGCGACCCACGCGGGGAACCCACCGTCGAGCACGGCGACCTGGCCGGGGCGCAGGCCCGCCCAGCGCAGCACCCACCACGCGCGCGCCGACGCCATTCCGTCGCCGCCGTCGTAGAGGACGATCTCGGAGTCGGCGTCCGCACCGGCGCGCTGCAGCGTCTCCTCGAGCACGTCGGGATCGGGCAGCGGGTGGCGGCCCGCGGGCCCCGGCGGACCGGCGAGCTCGGTGTCGAGGTCGACGTAGACCGCGCCCGGGACGTGGCCCGCGTCGTGCTCGACGAGACCCGGCGGGTCCTCCCGCGCGGCGGCCTTGCGTTCCTTCGCGGTGCGGGGTGGCGGGCGCAGCGTCCAGCGGACGTCGAGCACGACCGGGCGCCGCCCGCCGTCGGTCGAGCTCCGCTCTGGTTCGTCTCCCCCGGGGCGCTCGAGTGCGTCGCGCAGCCACGCGACGGGGACGACCGGCGTGGGCAGGGGACCCGGCGAGGTGGCCATGGGACGATCGTGCCCTGCCCCACGCCGTGACCGCCGTCCGGTGTCTGGCGTCGTCGGTACCATGGGTGTGCAGAAAGGGGTGGGCATGAACGACCTCATCGACACCACCGAGATGTACCTCCGCACGATCTACGAGCTCGAGGAGGAAGGGGTCGTCCCCCTCCGAGCCCGCATCGCCGAACGTCTCGAGCAGAGCGGGCCGACCGTGAGCCAGACCGTGGCGCGCATGGAGCGCGACGGTCTCGTCCACGTGGCCGGCGACCGCCACCTCGAGCTCACCCCTGCCGGCCGCGCCAAGGCCGTGGCGGTCATGCGCAAGCACCGCCTCGCCGAGCTGCTCCTCGTCAACGTCATCGGTCTCGAGTGGGAGCACGTCCACGTCGAGGCGTGCCGCTGGGAGCACGTCATGAGCGACGCGGTCGAACGCAAGCTCTTCACGCTGCTCGGCGAGCCGTCGGTGTCGCCCTACGGCAACCCGATCCCCGGCCTGGAGTCCCTGCGGAGCAACGACGGGGACGGCGAGGCCGCGCTGCCGGCGCGCACGCCGACACCCGACGAGGCGGGCCTCGTGCGCCTCGACGAGTTCGCGCGCAGCGGAGGCGGCAAGGTCGAGGTGCGCCGCATCGCCGAGCACATCCAGCTCAACGAGCCGCTCATGGCCCACCTCAAGAAGGCGGGCGTCCTGCCGGGCAGCGACGTCGACGTCGTCGCCATCCCTCGCTTCGGGGACGCCGTGGGCGTGGGGCACAAGGGCTCGCGCTCGGAGGTCGACCCGCTGGTGGCCCACGCCGTGCTGGTGCGGGCCCAGTAGCGGATCCGCCGCACCGCGCCCGGCACACTGACGTTCATGACGTTGGTGGTCACGGGCGGGGCGGGGTATGTCGGCAGCGTCTGCGCGCAGCACCTGCTCGACGCCGGGCACGACGTGGTGGTGGTCGACGACCTCTCCACCGGCCACGAGGACGCCGTCCCCTCGGGCGCGCGGCTCGTGGTGGGAGACGTCGCGGAGGTCGCCGACGAGGTCCTTGACGCCGGCGGGATCGACGGCGTGATCCACTGCGCGGCGCGCTCGCTGGTCGGCGAGTCGGCCGAGAAGCCCGCGAAGTACTGGCACGGCAACGTCGTCACGACGATCCGGCTGCTCGACGCGCTGCGCCGGCACGAGGTGCCGCGCCTGGTGTTCTCGTCGACCGCGGCGACGTACGGCGAGCCGGAGTCCTCGCCGATCACCGAGGACGCGCCGACCCGGCCGACCAACACCTACGGGGCCACGAAGCTCGCCGTGGACCACGCGATCGGCACCTACGCCGCGGCGTCGGGGCGGGCGTTCGGCGCGGTGAGCCTGCGCTACTTCAACGTCGCCGGCGCCCACGGCGGGACGACCGGGGCCCCGGCACTCGGCGAGCGGCACACCGTCGAGACCCACCTCATCCCGCTCGTGCTCCAGGTCGCGCTCGGGCAGCGCGAGGAGATCGCGATCTTCGGTGACGACTGGCCGACCGCCGACGGCACCTGCGTGCGCGACTACATCCACGTCGACGACCTCGCCGAGGCCCACCTCCTCGCGCTCGACCTGCTCGCCCGCGGCGACGCCCCTGCGATCGACGAGGCGGGCGGGCACCTCGTGTGCAACCTCGGCAACGGCACCGGCTTCTCCGTGCTCGAGGTGATCGAGGCGTGCCGGCGGGTCACCGGCCACCCGATCCCGGCGCGCGTCGCGCCCCGGCGCACCGGCGATCCCGGCGTCCTCGTCGCCTCGTCCGCGCGCGCTCGCGACGAGCTGGGCTGGAAACCGACCCACACCGACCTCGACGGCATCGTGGCGGACGCCTGGGCCTTCGCCCGGTCCCGCGCGAGCTGAGGATCACCCCGCCCGTCCCCACCCGGCCCGCCCGCGCAGGCGCTCGGCGGTCTCCGCGCTGGAGTCGCGGATGATCGAGCGCACGGCGTCCGGGCCGGCCCCCGTGGCCAGGAGCGCCTCGACGATGGCCGCGAGACGGTGCCCGGGGTCGGCGCGTCGGGCGCGGTCGAGCGCGATCCGGACCAGCGCCCCGCCGCCTCGCACGAGCAGCGCGCAGGCGAGCAGCACCGCCGGGTCGGCGACCGCCGGAGCCGGCACCACGCGCACCAGCAGGGTCCACAGCTGCTGCGCAGCGCCCGCCACGGCCTCGTCGGGGTCGAGCGCCCAGCCCATGGCGACGTCGCGCACCGCCGGGTCGCCCAGCGCGACGGCGAGCCGCGCGATCTCGACGTCGGTCAGCACGCGGCCGGCCGCCACCTCCTCGCGGGCGGCGACCACGGCGGCGAGGTCGCGGCGCGCGGCCGCCGGACCCCCGAGCTCGCGGTCGAGGACCGCCGCCTCGAACTCGGCGCGGATCAGCTCGACGAGGCGCGGGTTCGGCGGACCCGGGGCCAGCGAGGCCTCGAGCTCGGCGCGGGAGCCGTACGTGACGTGACCCAGCCAGGCCGCCGCGGCCGCGAACGGCGAGTCCTGCGTCGGGCCGACCGTGCCCCGGCAGTCGCAGGGCGGGTAGCAGCGCCACGGCGCCCCGCCGGCGATCCGCGGCACCCACAGCCGCGTGGGCGCGCCGATCCGGTGGCCGGCGAAGGCCTCGCCGACGGCGTCGGCGACGTCCTGACGCGGGGGCTCGTCGGTGTCGTCGGTCTCACCGCCGCCCACCACGATCGCGATGACCTCGCGCGGACCGGTCGGCGCCATGCGGGCGGCCGTGCCGTGCACGGCGTCGTCGACCTCGGGCGGGGGCGGCAGATCGGTGCGAGCGACCGCCCCGAGGCGACGGCCTCCCGGCGGGCCCTCGGTGCCGTGGACGGCGACGAGGACCAGGGACTCGGCGGGCGGGAAGCCGATCAGGTGCGGGACGGCGGCCACGAGCTCTCCGGGGTCGCGCAGGCGCAGCTCCAGGCGATCTCCGGCGTCGGGCGGGCGAGGGCGGTGGTCGGTGCTCATACGGTCTCGGACGCTGCCGCGGTTCCCACGGATCCCTCGGATTCCGGGCCTGTGGACAACTCCCCACGCGGTGTTCGCGCGACCGTCACGGCGATGCGCTTGCCGGGGTGCGCGGCGACGGCGAGGGTGAGCACGTGCACCCGGTGGATCCGCCCGCTGAGACCTCGCCCGAACCCGCTCCCGAGCCCCGCCGCGACTACGACCTCGTCGTCATCGGCTCCGGACCCGGCGGGCAGAAGGCAGCGATCGCCGCGGCCAAGCTGGGCAGGCGCGTCGCCGTCGTCGAGCGCCGCGGCATGATCGGCGGTGTCTGTACGCAGACCGGCACCATCCCGTCGAAGACGCTGCGCGAGGCCGTCCTGTACCTCACCGGCTACGCGATGCGCGGGCTCTACGGCGAGAGCTACCGCGTCAAGCAGGACATCACCGTGCAGGACCTGCTCGCGCGCACCCATTTCGTCATCGGCCGCGAGGAGGAGGTGATCCGCGCGCAGCTGCAGCGCAACCGGGTCGACCTGCTCGCGGGCGCCGCCCGGTTCGTCGACGACCACAGCATCGAGGTCCTCGGTGAGCGCCGCGGCGAGCACCAGATCGTCACCGCCGACCGCATCGTCATCGCCACCGGTACCCGGCCCGCGCGGCCGCCGCAGGTCGAGTTCGACGACCGCCGCGTGCTCGACTCCGACGGCATCCTGACGATGGAGCACATCCCGTCGAGCATGGTCGTCGTCGGTGCCGGGGTGATCGGCATCGAGTACGCCTCGATGTTCGCCGCGCTGGGCACCCGCGTCACCGTCGTCGAGAAGCGCCCGCAGATGCTCGACTTCTGCGACGCCGAGGTGGTCGAGTCGCTGAAGTTCCACCTGCGGGACCTCGCGGTCACCTTCCGCTTCGGCGAGGAGGTCTCCGGGGTCTCGGTGTCCGAGCGCGGCACCGTCACGACGCTCGTGTCCGGCAAGAAGATCCCGGCCGAGACGGTCATGTACTCGGCCGGGCGCCAGGGCGTCACCGACGAGCTCGACGTGGAGCGCGCCGGGCTCGAGGCCGAAGCGCGCGGCCGCATCAAGGTCGACGAGCACTTCCGCACCGCGGTCCCGCACATCTACTCGGTCGGCGACGTCATCGGCTTCCCCGCGCTCGCGGCCACGTCGATGGAGCAGGGCCGGCAGGCGGCGTACCACGCGTTCGGGGAGCGCGTCCACTCGATGGCCGAGGTGTCGCCGTACGGGATCTACACGATCCCCGAGGTCAGCTACTGCGGGGCGACCGAGGCCGAGCTGACGGAGGAGGCCATCCCGTACGAGGTCGGCATCTCGCGCTACCGCGAGCTCGCGCGCGGCCAGATCGTCGGCGACGACTACGGCATGCTCAAGCTGCTGGTGTCGCCGGACGACCACGCGCTGCTCGGGGTGCACGTCTTCGGCACGTCGGCCACCGAGCTCGTGCACATCGGGCAGGCGATCATGGGGTGCGGCGGGACCGTCGACTACCTCGTCGACGCCGTCCTGAACTACCCGACGCTCTCGGAGGCCTACAAGGTCGCCGCCCTCGACGCGACGAACAAGATCCGTGCCCTCGAGCAGTTCGCCTGAGGCCTCCTCGATGGTCGAGCGCCCCTCTGCTCCGTCTCCCGGCTGGGCGCGCTCCCGGTTCTCGCTCCCGCGCGCTCCCGACGGCTCCGACGCGGTGTACCTGGCCGGCAACTCGCTGGGCGCGCAGCCCCACACCGCACGGTCGGCGCTGCTGTCCGCCGTCGACGAGCAGTGGGCGGCGGTGGGCGTCGCGGGCTGGGAGGAGTGCGGCTGGTGGGCGACCCCGCAGCGACTCGGCGACCGGGTCGGCGCGCTCGTCGGGGCGGCGCCGGGCCAGGTCGTCGTCGGCGATTCGACGTCGGTGCAGCTCTTCGGCGCGCTGATCGCGGCCGCGCGACTGCGTCCGGAGCGCCGGGTGCTGCTCTCCGACGGCGGCCACTTCCCCACCGACCGCTACCTCGCGGCGTCGGTGGCCCGGCTGACGGGGCTCACGCTGGTCACCGCCGCGCCCGACGCGATGACCCCGGACACCGACACCGCGGTGGTCGCCGTACCCGCCGTCGACTTCCGCACCGGGGAACGCTGGGAGCTCCCCGGCATCGTCCGGCGGGCCCACGAGGCGGGCGCCGTCGTGCTCGTCGACCTCTCGCACGCGGTCGGCGTGATGCCCGTGGCGCTCGACGCGCTCGGCGTCGACCTCGCCGTGGGCTGCACGTACAAGTACCTCAACGGCGGGCCCGGCGCGCCGGCGTTCGCCTACGTCGCGGCGCGCCACCACCAGACCCTCGATCCCCCGCTCACCGGCTGGACCGGGCACGCCGACCCGTTCGCCATGACCGAGGTCTGGACGCCGGCGCCGGGCGTGGGGCGCCTGCGCGTCGGGACCCCGCCGATGCTCTCGATGCTCGCGCTGGACGGGGCGCTCGAGGTGTTCGACGGCTCCGACAGCCCTGACCTCGCCGGCGTCCGCGCGGCGTCGCTGGCGCTCGGCGACGCGTTCCTCGACGCGCTGCCCGCGAGCGCTTCCGGGGCCGACGTCGTCACCCCGCGGGAGCACGAGCGGCGGGGCGGGCACGTCGCGGTCCGGGTCCGCGACGCCGACGGTCTGTGCGCGGCGCTGGCCCGGCGGGGCGTCGTCGTGGACGCGCGGCCGCCGGACCTGCTGCGCTTCGGCTTCGCAGCGCCGTACGTGACGCTCGGCGACGCCCGCACCGCGGCCGGCGAGCTCGCCAACCTGCTCTGAGCGTCACCTCGAGAGCAACCGACGGAGTGCTCAGCTCCCGGTCGGGAAGCGCAGGTTCGCGCCGACGCCGTCCTGCAGCGACGCGCCGCCGCCGAGGACCTCCACGTCGCCGCCGAGCGCGCCGACGGCACGCAGCAGCACCTGCTCGGCCGGGCGGGCGACGGGCTCGACGTCCGAAATCTCCTTCAGGTTCTTCGGGTCCGTCGAGATCTGCTCGGGCGACGACCCGACGTAGAGCTGGCCCGGCACCTCCTGGCCGTCGACCAGCAGCAGCGTGTCGACGGCGCCGGTGCGCGCGGCCGCGAGGACCGGCTCGAGGCCCTCGACGGCGTTGGCGTGGCCCTTGCCCTCCTCGAACCGCTGGCGCACGCGCGACTCGCGCTCGGTCGCGACCTCGCCGGCGACGGTGAGCAGCGCGTCCTCGAGCGCGTCCTCCGAGGCGCCCGCGGCGCGGCTGCCCGCCTCGATCTCGCGGGTGATGTCGGCGAGGTCGCCGGTCAGCTCGTTGCGCACCGCCGAACGGCCCTGGATCTCGCCGGCGATGGCGATCACCTCGGGCCGGAACTGCGACGCCGCGCTGCGGATGCCCTTGACCACGGCGGCGGCGTTCTCGTAGGACGCCATCTCGTGGCGGTTCTGCCGGGTGCGGTTGCCGACACCGCCGCCGCGCGCCTTGTGCACGCTCTCGATGGCGTCGCCCGTGACGGTTTCCTCGCCGAGCTCGCGCGCGCCCTCGGCGTTGTCGGCGATCACCTGGTAGAGGTCACCGCCGGTCTGGTCGACGACCGCGAGCAGCACGCGGACCGAGCCCGTCTGGCTGCGGTAGTAGCGCCCGAGCTCGGGCAGCGGCGACCACACCGCGAGATCGCCGGCCGCGTCCACGGCCTCGACCTCGTCGTCGAAGAGCACGCCGTCGGCCGACGCCACGAGGACGCGGCCGACCCCGGTCACCGAGCCGGCCCGCTCGCCGCTGAGCTCGTCGTCGAGCGCCGCGAGGGTCTTGTCGTCCGCGCCGTCGTTCTTCAGCTGCTTCTGCAGGTCGCGCCAACGGAGCTCGACCTGCTTGGCCGAGTTCTCCCCGGCCTGCACGGCCTCCAGGTAGACCGTCGCGAACGGCCCCGGCCGCTCGACGATCTCACGAGTGCGCGACAGGTCCATCCGGTGTTCCTCCTTGCGGTCCCGCGGGGGTCGCGGGGTCGTTTCTCGGGGTGTCCCCTCGCCTACCCGATGGCCCCGTGGCACATGCGTCTTCGCCCCCGGTGCGGCAAGCCGGACGGCGTGCGGCAGATACCGGTCGACGAGATGGCCGACACCGTCCGGCGTACCCGACGCCCATCGCCGCCTTCCCCGTCGCGATCAACCTCGACTGCCACTCCCACCGCGTGCGGAGTGACCCCCTGTGACCGGCCCGTCGGCCCCACCCCGCGCTCGTCGTCAACGACCTCCACGGCGGCGACCTACCGCGACGGCCCGGCCCGCTGGCGGCGCACGCCTTCCTGAGGCGGCCGGAGGCCGGGAGGAATCATGGACGGCATGAGCACGATCGCGTTCCCCGACGGCCAGGTGATCACCGTCGAGGCCTCCGGCCCCGACTTCGTGTTCTCGGCGGTCCTGCCGCCCCAACACGGCGGTCCGCCCGCCCATCGGCACCGCCGCGAGACCGAGGTGTTCACCGTCGAGTCCGGGCTCCTCGAGGTGCGGCTCGGGCGCGAGCGGCGACTGCTGCAGCCCGGCGAGACCGTCGCCGTACCGCCCGGCACGACCCACGGGTTCGCCAACCCGTTCGACGAGCCGGTCCGCCTGCGCACCGTCGAGACCCCGGCCGGCCCGCTCCAGGCCCAGCTGCGTGCCCTCGCCGCCGCGCCCGGGCGACCGCCGCTGCTCGAGCTCGCTCGCATCAACGCCGAGCACGGCTTCTCGTTCACCGCGGCCGGTCTCCCCGACCGCCCGCAGCGGGTCCTCTGGGCGCTGCTCGCCCGGTGGGCCCGGTGACGGCCCTGCGCGTCGCCACCTGGAACCTCTGGTGGCGGTTCGGCGACCCCGAGCGGCGCCGGCCGGCGATCACGGCCGCGCTGCGGGAGCTGGACGCCGACCTCGTCGGGCTCCAGGAGGTCTGGTCGCGCGACGGGCACCATCTCGCCGACGACCTCGGGGAGGAGCTCGGGCGCCACGCCGTCTTCGCCGCTGTCGAGGACCCCTCGCCCTGGACCGGGCGGCTCGGCGACGACGCCTTCGGCATCGGCAACGCGGTGCTGAGCCGGTGGCCGCTGCGCGACGTCCACACCGAGATCCTGCCGACGGGAGGCGGGCCGGAGGCGCAGGTGCTGGTCTCCGTCGTCGCCGACACCCCGGCCGGCTCGCTACGCCTCCTGACGACACACCTCACCCCGGCGCTGACCGACTCCGCCCGGCGCGTCGCCCAGGTCCGGGCGATCGCCCGGCACGTCGCGCACGCCGCCCCGACCGACCTCCCGTCGATCGTGACCGGCGACTTCAACGCCGAACCGGCATCCGACGAGATGCGTCTGCTCGAAGGCCACCTGACCGCGCCGGCGCAACCTGGCCTGCTGCTCGCCGACGCGTGGCGCTGGGCGACGGGTGCCGATCCCTTCGACGGGGCCACCTGGCGGCCCGACAACCCCTATGTCGCCGAGCGCGGGGACCCGCCCTCCCGCGTCGACCGCGTCCTGCTCGGGCTCGGCCGCGGCTCGGTGCCGGTGCGCGTGGACGGTGTGGGGCTCTTCGGGACGCGCCCCGAGGAAGACGTGTGGCCCTCCGACCACGCCGGGGTCGTCGTCGACCTGCGAGCGGGGCACTTCGGTCGAACCGCTCCCCCGTGCGGTGCCGCCGGGCCGTCAGTGCTCTGATCGACCTCACCAGACGAGAGCGGAGGTCGGAGCATGCAGTACGACGCGATCCTGGCCGAGACGATCGGCATCCGCGGGCACGCGGACGACGCGATCGAGGCCTACACCGCGCGACCGATGGACGGCGGGTCCCGCGGCGGCATGATCGTCATTCACCACATGCCGGGCTACGACGCCGGGACGAAGGAGATCACCCGACGGTTCGCGACGATGGGCTACAACGCCGTCTGCCCCAACCTCTACACGCGCGAGGCCCCCGGCGCCGACCCCGACGACGCCGCCGCCACCGCCCGCGCGCAGGGCGGGGTGCCCGACGAGCGGTTCGTCGGCGACGCCGCGGGGGCTGCGCGCTGGCTGCGCTCGCTGCCGACGTCCAACGGCAAGGTGGGCGCGATCGGGTACTGCTCCGGCGGGCGCCAGGCGGTCCTCGCCGGCATCGACGTCGACATCCAGGCCGCGGTCGACTGCTACGGCGCCTTCGTCGTCGGCACGCCCCCGGAGGGCTTCCCGCTGCAGGTCGCCCCGCTCGCCGACCGCATCCCCGAGCTGGGCGCGCCGCTGCTCGGACTCTTCGGCAACGAGGACTCGTACCCTTCCCCCGACCACGTCGACGAGCTCGAGAAGCTGCTCAGGGAGAACGGCAAGACCTACGAGTTCCACCGCTACGACGACGCCGGCCACGCGTTCTTCTCCGTCGACCGCCCGGCGTACCGCGTCGCGGCCGCCGTCGACGGCTGGGAGAAGATCCGCGACTTCCTCGCGCGCCACCTGGGGGCCTGACGACCATGTGCACCTACAGCACCGAGAAGCTCGCCCTCGCGAAATCCAGTGGCAAGGGCCCCGACGGCTGGTTCCCGCTCGAGGCGGCGACGGTCTACTACGACCACCCCGTCCACGCGCCCGACGCGCACACCGTCAACATCGACTTCCTCAACCCCGACCGCGGCCCCGGCGCGCGGGTGGCCGTCGAGCTGAGCCTGGACTCGGCCCGCGAGCTCCTGGCCGCCCTCGCCGTCACCGTGGAGCGCGCCGCCCACCATTGAGCCGCTGACCCCCTCCTGGTGATCAGGGGCGACGTCGGGTGCACCCCCGGGCCGCCTCGAGGTGTACGGCGCCGCCCCTGATCACGGTTCGGACACGGCTTCTTGCTCTGCCGACAGTCGCGATATATCGTTGACGTGTCGCGACCGAACGAAGAAGGAGGAGCGACATGACAACCCACGAGATTCCCGGCGGACGCCGGGACGTCGGAGGCGGCCCCGACGACGAGGGCCGCGGATTCGACGGTCGACACGGACACGGTCCGCACCGCCACGGCGGGTTCGCCCGCGAAGCGATGTTCGGCGAGTTCCCGGGCGGCCCGCGCGGCAAGTTCCGCCGCGGACGGCGGGGCGGCCCCTTCGGCCGGCCGGGTGGCCCCGGCTTCGGCCCTGGAGGGTTCGGACCGGGCTTCGGGCCCGGCTTCGGCGGCCCGCGCGGCGGGCACCGCGGACGCCGGGCGCGCGGGGACGTGCGCACGGCGGTGCTCGCCCTCCTCGCGGAGGAGCCGATGCACGGCTACCAGATCATCCAGGAGATCGGCGAGCGCTCCGGCGGGTCCTGGCGGCCCAGCCCGGGGTCGGTCTACCCGACCGTCTCCCAGCTCGCCGACGAGGGTCTGGTGCGCACCGAGAAGGCCGAGGGCCGCTCGGTGATCCACCTGACCGACGCCGGTCGCGCCTACGTCGACGAGCACCGCGAGGAGCTCGACGCCGTCTGGAACACCGCGGCCGCCGAGGACGGCTTCAGCGCCCTGCGCGAGGCCGGGGCCGGGCTGGCCGGCGCGGTGGCGCAGGTCGCCCAGGTCGGGCGGGACGAGCAGGTCGCCGAGGCGGTGCGCCTGCTCGACGAGACCCGCCGACGCCTCTACCTGCTGCTCGCGGGTGAGGAGACGACCACGGCCACGGAGCCCGACCCGGACGACGAAGGGTGAACGTCACCGGCCGGCAACACACGCGACACATCGCGACACACGGTCGGCCTAGCCTCAGGGTCCCGCTGACCTTGCTGTCCCCGCGAGACCGAGGAGGCCGCAGAACCGGCCGTGTTGCTGCGCCGACCGCCGTCCGGACCCCCCTCGCCCGGCCCCGTCCTGCGGGACGTGCCGGGCGAGGAGTGGGGCCTGCAGTACCGCACCGTGCACGGGTATCGTCGCGCCTTCCGCATGGCGGGCTCGGGCCCGGTGCTGCTCCTGATCCACGGCATCGGCGACGACTCGTCGACGTGGGCTCCCCTGCTCGACGACCTCGCCCGTGACCACACCGTCCTGGCCCCCGACCTGCTCGGTCACGGCGGCTCGGACAAGCCCCGCGGCGACTACTCCGTCGCCGCCTACGCCAACGGGATGCGGGACCTGCTCGGGGTCCTCGACATCGACCGGGCCACCCTCGTCGGGCACTCGCTCGGCGGCGGCGTGGCGATGCAGTTCGCCTACCAGTACCCCGAGCGCACCGAACGGATCGTCCTCGTCGGCGCCGGCGGGGTCTCGCAGTCGGTGAGCCCGGCGCTGCGTGCGGCGTCGCTGCCCGGCGCGCAGCTCGTCCTCGGGATGCTCGGGCTGCCCGGCGTGCGCCTCCCGACCGAGGCCGCCATGTGGACGCTCGCCCGCCTCGACCACCCGCTGGGCCGCGACGCCGAGGACCTCGTCCGGATCGTCGACGCCCTCCCCGACGCCACCAGCCGCAGCGCGTTCCTGCGCACGCTGCGCGCGGTCGTCGACTGGCGCGGGCAGGTCGTCACGATGCTCGACCGCTGCTATCTCACCGCCGGCATGCCGACGCTGTTGCTGTGGGGTTCCGACGACATGATCGTGCCGACCGAGCACGCGCAGACGGCCCACGAGGCCATGCCCGGCAGCAGGCTCGTCGTGTTCGAGGGGGCGGGGCACTTCCCGTTCCACACCCACCCGTCGCAGGTGCTGGCGGCGCTGCGCGACTTCCTCGCCGACACCGAGCCCGCCCACTGGAGCCCCGCCGAGTGGCGCGAGCTGCTCCGTCGCGGCCGGGAGACCTAGACTAGCCGGCCGAGCCCAGCATCTCGGCCATCACCTCGTGGATGCGCCGGGTGTCCTCCTCGAGGAGCCCGAACATCGCGAAGTGCCCGGCCGGGGTGTCGATCACGCGCAGCTCGCCGTGCGGCAGGTGCCCCGCCTCGGTCTCGCAGTCCTCGACCGGGAAGAACTGGTCGCCGCCGAAGGGCACGACGAAGAAATGCGCGGGGATCCGCCCGAGCGCCTTGTGCAGCGAGCCGTTGCCGTGCGGGGAGAGGTCGCCGTGCCACCACTTCGAGGCCTGGCAGATCAGGTTGTTGGGGTCCATCGGCGCGAAGTAGCCGCGGACGAAACCCTGCCGGAAGTCGTCGACGCTCGCGAACCCGAGCCGGCGCCAGTGCTCCCCGCGGTACCACTCGGGGGTGAGGCCCTGCAGCGAGAACGCCAGCGCGTGGCGGGTCAGGCCGAGGCGGACGTCCGCGGAGTCGGCGTAGAAACCGCCGGCGAAGGCCGGGTCGGAGCGCAGGAGCTCGAGGTGCAGGTCGATGAAGATCCGGTTGTGGATCGGGGTCCGCGCCGTGCCCGCGAAAGCCGCGGCGCGCGGGACCATCGCGGGGAACCGCACGGCCCACTCGTAGGTCTGCTGCGCGCCCATCGACCAGCCGAGGACCGCGTGCAGGCGCTCGATCCCGAAGTGCTCGGTGACGAGGCGATGCTGGGCGATCACGTCGTCGGCGATGGACACCGACGGGAACTGGCCCCGGTCGAACGGCGCCGCGGTGTTCGACGGCGAGCTGGACATCCCGCCACCGAGCTGCCCGGGGCACACGATGAACCATCGCTCCGGGTCGAGCGGCAGGCCGGGCCCGATGTGCATGTCCAGCGACGACGGCGTCCCCGAGTACATGTGCGGGAAGACCACCGCGTTGTCCCGCGTGGCGTTGAGCGTGCCGTGGGTGCGGTAGCCGAGCGTGGCGCCGGGCAACGTGTACCCGGACCGGAGGACGAACGAGCCGAGGTCGAAGTACTCGTGCTCGCCCTGCTGCGCGTGGGTGTAGAAGCCGCGCCCGTCGGTCACGGGCACATGAGATCACGCCCGCGAGCCTCGCCGTCCCGCGATGGGTGAGGATGGACGGGTGAGCTCCCCGGCAGGCACGTCAGACACCCCCGACGACCCCTACCTCTGGCTCGAGGACGTCACCGGCGACGACGCGCTGGCCTGGGTGACGGAGCGCAACGACGAGACGCTCGGCGTCCTGACCGGCGGTGGGGACACGGGGCGGTTCGCCGAGCTGCGCGACGACCTGCGGGCGATCCTCGACGCCGACGACCGCATCCCCTACGTCCGCCGGCGCGGCGAGCTGCTCTACAACTTCTGGCAGGACGCCGAGCACCCCCGCGGGCTCTGGCGCCGCACGACGCTCGAGAGCTACCGCACCGGCGACCCCGACTGGGAGCTGCTGCTCGACGTCGACGCGCTCGCCGAGGCCGAGGACGAGAACTGGGTGTGGGCCGGCGCGGGCGTGCGCTACCCCGACTACTCGCGCGCGCTCGTCCAGCTCTCGCGCGGCGGCGCCGACGCGACCGTCGTGCGCGAGTTCGACCTGCCCACCAAGGGCTGGGTCACCGACGGTTTCACGCTCCCCGAGGCCAAGAGCCGGGTCGGCTGGATCGACGAGGACACCGTCTTCGTCGGCACCGACCTCGGGACCGGGTCGCTGACGACGTCGGGCTATCCGCGGGTGATGCGCCGGTGGCGGCGCGGGCAACCGGTCGCCGAGGCCGAGGTCGTGTTCGAGGCGGCGGAGAGCGACGTGTCGGCCTTCGCCGGCCACGACCACACCCCGGGCTACGAGCGCGACTTCGTCGGGCGCAGCCCCGACTTCCACACCACCGAGGAGTTCCTGCTGCGCCCCGACGGCACGCAGGTGCTCATCGACGTCCCGTCCGACGCCGACACCGACATCGAGCGGGAGTGGCTGCTCGTCCGGACCCGCTCGCCGTGGTCGGTGGAGGGCGTGGAGCACCCGGCGGGCGCGTTGCTCTGCTTCGACTTCGAGGCCTACCTCACCGGCGACCGGACCGCGCGCGTGCTGTTCGCGCCCACGCCGAGCCGGTCGCTGAGCTCGCACGCGTGGACCCGGAACCACCTCGTGCTGTCGGTGCTGACCGACGTCGTGACCCGCCTCGAGGTGCTGACACCGTCGCGCGACTGGGCGCGTCGGGAACTGCCTGCCGGACCGGACCTCGGCTCGGTCGACCTCGTCGGCGTCGACCCCGACCAGAGCGACGAGTACTTCCTCGACACCGACGGGTACACGCAGCCGTCGACGTTCCTGCGCGGCGAGCTGGGTCTGGACAGCGATCCCGACCCCGAGGTGCTGCGTACGGCGCCGGCACGCTTCGACGCGACCGGGCTCGAGGTACGCCAGTTCTTCGCCACGTCCGACGACGGCACGCGAGTCCCGTACTTCGTGGTGGGCCGGCCCTCCGACACCCCCGGCCCGACGCTGATGACCGGCTACGGCGGCTTCGAGATCGCGCTGACGCCGGGCTACAGCGGGCTCGTCGGGCGCGCCTGGCTCGCCCGGGGTGGCACGTACGTCGTCGCCAACATCCGCGGCGGCGGCGAGTACGGGCCGACCTGGCACACTGCGGCGCTGGGCGAGCACCGACATCGCGCCTACGAGGACTTCGCCGCCGTCGCCCGCGACCTCGCCGACCGCGGGATCACCACCGCGCGGCAGCTGGCGATCCACGGCGGCAGCAACGGCGGGCTGCTCATGGGCGTCATGCTCACGCGCTACCCGGAACTGTTCGGAGCGATCGTGGTGATGGTGCCGCTGTTCGACATGCGGCGGTTCCACCTGCTGCTCGCGGGGGCGTCGTGGATGGCGGAGTACGGCGATCCGGACGACCCCGTCGCGTGGGAATGGATCTCGCAGTACTCGCCGTACCAGAACCTGCACGCCGACGAGGCCTACCCGCCGGTGCTGGTGACGACCTCGACGCGCGACGACCGCGTGCACCCCGCCCACGCACGCAAGGCCGTCGCGCGCCTGCGCGAGCAGGGCCACCAGGTCGAGTACTACGAGAACATCGAGGGCGGGCACGGCGGCGCGGCCGACAACGCCCAACGCGCGTTCCAGTGGGCGCTCGTGTTCGAGTTCTGCTGGCGCCAGGTGGGCTGAGCGCGCGCTGTCAGCCAACGGGCGCGCGCCCGAGCTCGACGAGGGCCCGAAGGCGCGCATGGCCACCAGCCCCTTGCGGGGCCGGTGACCACCGCTACCTTCCTCTCGGCCGAGCTAGAGGATGTCCCGGTCGAACTCGCCGGCCTTCACTCCGGCGATGAAGGCGTCCCATTCCTGCGGCGTGAACACGTGGGGAGCGCCGCTGTGATCTTTCGCGTCTCGGACGGCCACCTGCCCGGCAGGGAGCAGTCCCACCTCGACGCAGGCACCGCCTGCGCAGAACGAGGAACGCACGTACTGGGAAGCATCGGACACGAAGGATCTCACCTCTCTCTCGAGGTCCCGTCCGGCTGGTGGACGGCAACCCTGCTCCTACGAGCAGCTGGGAAGATCGGACTCGATGAGGTCCGATCATGGTGGGTCCTCTCGGTCAGCCAGCCGCTGAACGAGAGCCTTGCTCTCGCGGTGAGAGAGGGAAGTCTCGTGGAGCGCGTCGAATGACGCGATGAATCGTGCGACGTCCTCGCGGTCGTCGAAGTAGGCATCGTGGAAGGCGCTCTCGAGATTGACCACGATCGGGTCGACGTCCTCCCGAGGCATGAAGATCGTGAACGGACTCTGCAGCGCCAGGTGCGGTGGCGCCTGGAACGATCGGACCCTGAGATCGGCGGTGTCCATGAGCTCGACGATCCGTTCCAGCTGTCGACGCATGAGGGCATCGCCGCCGATCTGCCTCCGGAGAACCGCCTCGTCGAGGATGAAACGAAGGCGGGGGGCGTCCTGCGCACGAAGAAAGAGCTCCTGACGCTTCATCCGGATGTCGACGAGACCCTCCAGCTGGCCCTTCGACAGAGCCGGCAGTGTTGTCGCCAACAACGCGCGCGCGTACTCCTCGGTCTGGAAGAGACCATTGAGGTACGGGGCGCAGTAGCCGCGAATCTCCGCCGACTCCGACTCCAGTGAGACGTAGTGGTCGAGATCGGCCGGGCTCGCGTCCGAGTAGGGATGCCACCATCCTTCGGCCTTGCTCTCGGCCACCCAGCGTTCGGCCTTGCGCCGGTACTCCTCGTCCTCGACGCCGTAGAGCGTCAGGAGGTTGCGGACGTCCCACACCTTGGCCGGGATCTGACCGTTCTCGAGCCTGCTGATCTTGCTCGGGGAGACCTCGAGCTCACGAGCCGCCTGGTCCAGGCTCATGCCCGCGTCGCCGCGAAGACGGCGTAGTTCGGAGCCGAGCCGCTGCCGGACCACCACCGGTCCGAAGGAGCGCTCGGCCACCGACTCCCCCTCTCGCCGGCCGACTCATCAGGTCTGACTTATGCATTCATTCGGTTCGCGTGTGCAACTTGCACGGTAACGGCCTTGCTCAACCGTTGCCTCTCACGACGGCGCACTTTAGCGTTGGGTCATCGCACGGTCGCACCGGGTCGCCCCCGACACGCGGGGCCACTCGATCGGCGACAGGGACGAGCCGACGACGGGGAGCGCACCCAGCACACGACCTCACGGGGGAGGCACTCATGGCAGGCGACCACGCCCCACGGGCAACCGCTGACGAGCGGGGTCCACAACGGCCCCGCGACGTGCTCGCACGGGCGATCAGGACCGCCGGCGCCGAGTTCAACCTCCGCCGTCGGATCGAGGCGATGGTCGCGAACATGCGTGCCTTCGGTCGCCAGCAAGAGCTGGGGCACGCGGATCAGCGGTGCGTCGTCATGGCCTACCAGCTCAGTCGCCTGCGCCCGCCGTGGCCTGACCTCGATCCCCGACCCGCTCCCCCGTCGACGCTGGAGCCGACCGCCTGAGCAGACGACCGCAGCGGACGCCCCTGCCTTCGGACGTCCGATCATTCTGGACTGTCGTCTGTGCTACGTAATACAGTCACGGAATGCGAGCTGTTCCGGGAACCACCTGATGCCGGCCGCCGACACGTCGCCGGCGACGTTCCGCGTGAGCCCGCAGGAGCGCTACCTCCTCGAAGCCGTCGCGCACTACACCGGGAAGACGATGTCGGCGTTCGTTCGGGAGGCCGCGCTCGGCGTCGCACGGGATGTCGTCAAGGATGTCGGCACCGAGACGGTGCTCGAGGGCGACCGCCAGTGGAGCCAGAAGGGCCGGCTGACGATCGAGGAACGCCGCGAAGCCCTGGAGCAGCAGCGCGAGCACAAGAGCTGACGATCACGTGACCGTGAAGAGGCCACCGGGCGGGCCGCCCGTGTCGCGCACGATCGACCAGGCGGCCTCGTAGAGCCGCTCCCGCGCGAGGTTCAGCAGGCCGCGGTTCCCCTCGGAGCGGGTCGCAAGTTCCTCCAGGACCGGGTCGAGCAGCACGAGCACGCCGACCAGGTTCTCCGTGTCGACCGGGCACCCGGGCGCGGCGTAGTGCCGCACGATCTGCAGATAGCGCATCGCGTAGGCCGCGATCTCGACGGTCGGTGCGCCGTTCGCGACGTGGTCCACGTCGTGGAGCAGCAGCGGGTACTCCGTCGGCACGTCGAAGTCGTCGCGCAGCGCATCGAACACGCGCTCGGCCAGTCCGTGGAGGTCGAGCACCTCCTGGGGCTTGTCGCCCTCGGATCGCACTCGGTCACCCCCGAACCCCGCCATGAGGAACGGTAGGCATTCACTCGGCCGAATGACAGGGGGTCAGACGAGCCCGTGCGCCAGCGACATCGCCGCGACGCCCGCGGCGACGCCCAGCGCGAGCACCGGGACGACGATCGGACCGACGACCGGGATGCGCGAGCAGACGACCGCCACCAGCAGCGCGACGACGATGACCACGACCGCGACGGTGTGCGCTGACAGGTTCATGGGGCCTCCTCTGTAGTACGTATTACAGACTACAGAGACGGTTGCGCGCCGCCAAGTCCTCACCAGAGGTCGCGGGTGAACCAGTGGTGCGCGTAGGGGTTGGCGTTGTAGGGCTCGGTCTCGACGAAACCCTCGCGCACGTAGAGCGCACGGGCCGCGGCCAGGTCCTCGGCGGTGTCGAGCACGAGGCGGCGCAGCCCCGCCTCGCGGGCCAGGTCGGTCAGGTGCGCGAGCAGCCGCCGGCCCAGGCCCTGTCCGCGGACCATCGGGTCGACCCACATACGCTTGACCTCCCCCGCGCCCGGCGGGACGTCGGCGCCCTCGAGGCGCAGCCCCGCGCAGCCGACGACGCGGTCGCCGGCCTTGGCGACGACGAAGACGCCCGACGGCGGGGTCAGCGCCATGGGGTCGTCGGCGAGGAACTCCTCCGACCACGTCGGCTCCGGTGCCTTCCCGGGCCACCGCCGGGCGAGCTCCCCCGCGTAGGCCCGCAGGGCGGTGAGCCCGTCGGGCGAGTCGGGCCGCACGGGGGCCAGGGCGATCTCCACGCCCCCATCCTCGCTTCGGACTCAGGAGCCCTCGGCCACCGGGCCGTTCCAGTCCACCAGCTGCACGATCACGTGGTTCGGGTCGCGCACCTGGAACGCGCGCTCGCCCCAGGGCTCCGCGGTCAGCGGCATCGTGATCGCCACGCCCTCGCGCTCGAGCCGGGCGAGCTCGCCCTCGAGGTCGTCGACGACGAACGCGAGGATCAGGCCGGCGGCGTGGTCGTCGCGCTGATCGGCGGGCAGCGACTCCAGCCCCGTCCGCAGGAACACGACCGCCATGCCGGCGTCCTCGCGCGCCAGCGAGGCGAAGCCGTCGGCGGCCATCGTCGGCGCGAACCCGAAGTGGTCGACGAGGAAGGCCGCCGACGCCCCGGGGTCGGCGACGGTGAGCGAGACCGCGGACGCGGTGATCTTCATGGGTATCCCCTCTCCGTACGTTGTACAACGTACGTCGTACAGAGAAAATGTGCCAGGATGATCCGGTGGCCACCGACCCCGCCCGGACGCTCGCCCTGCTCTGGCGGGTCGAGCAGCCCACCGGCACGCGCGGACCGCGGCGAGGGCTCGATCTCGACGACGTCGTCGCCCGGGCGACCGCGCTCGCGGACGCGGGCGGACCGGACGGGCTCGCCGGGCTGACCGTGCGTGCGCTGGCCCGCGAGCTCGGCGTCGCCCCGATGACGCTCTACACCTACGTGCCCGGGCGCGAGGAGCTGGCCGACCTCGTCGTCGACGCCGCCTACGCCGCCATGCCCCGCCGGGACACCACGGGCCATGGATGGCGCGAGCGCCTCACCGCCGTCGCCGAGGAGAACCGCGCCCTGCACCGCGCCCACCCGTGGACCGCGCGCGTCGACCCGGGGCGGCCGGTGCTCGGGCCCGGCGAGACCGCGAAGTACGAGCACGAGCTCGCCGCGTTCGACGAGCTCGCCGACCTCACGGGGCTCGACGATGTCGACCGCGACGCCGCCCTGACCTTCCTGCTCGACGTCACGCGGGCAGCAGCGCTCGTGGAGCAGCAGTCGGCGGACAGCGGCGACACGGCGGCCTGGTGGGCGGCGCGGGCCCCGGTGCTCGAGCAGGTCCTCGACCCCGAGCGCTTCCCCCGCGCCGTGCGGGTCGGCGCGGCCGCGGGCGCCGTCCAGAGCTCCGCGCGCGACCCGGACCACGCCTGGCGCTTCGGCCTCGCCCGGATGCTGGACGGGCTCGCGGCCCTGGTGGGGTGACTGCGCCGTCGACGTCCTCGACGCCGGCCACGACGCTCGCCCGAGACAGGACCCGAGCTGGCGCGGCGTCGGGACCGCCCGGGTGCTCCTGGCGATGTTCAGCTGAGCACGTGCCGGTCCCGCCCGGCGCCCCACCCCACGACGAGCAGCGGCACGACGAGCAGGAGCATCACCACGATCGGAACCGTCCAGCCGCCACTCGCGTCGTGCAGCGCGCCGAGGGCGAACGGGCCGATCGCGGCGAGCGTGTAGCCGACGCCCTGGGCCATCGCGGAGAGCTCGGCGGTGTGCTCGGTGTCGGGCGAGCGCAGCGTGATGAGCAGCAGCCCGAGGGCGATGTTCGAGCCCTGCGCGATCCCGATCAGCACCATCCAGAGCGCGGCCAGCGACCCGGGCGCGGCGAGCAGCCCGCCGTAACCGACGACGTAGAACACGCTCGTCGTCACGACGACGGCGCTCTGGGACGGGCGGCGCATGGCGAACGACGGGGCCGTCGCCGAGAAGACGAGGCCGACGAACCCGGCGAGCGAGAGCAGCAGCCCGCCCTCGGCCGGCGTGCGCCCGGCGTCGACGAAGATCGTCGGGATCCAGGCCGACAGCGCGTAGAACTGCAGCGACTGCAGCCCCATGAACAGCGTGACCTGCCACGCGAGCGGATCGCGCAACAGCGCGCTGCGCAGCGTCGGCCCCTCCCGCTCGGGCGGCGGCACCGTGCGTCGCCGCGCCCGCGGGAGCCACACCACCAGCGTCACCAGCGTGAGCAACCCCCAGAGCCCGAGCGTGTCGCTCCAGTCCAGCCCCGTGACGCGCTGCATCGGCACCGTGACCGCGGCCGCCACCGCGCCGCCGCCGGTCAGCACCATCGAGTACGCGCCGGTCATGGCGCCCGTGCGGTGCGGGAAGTCGCGCTTGACCAGCGTCGGCAGCGACACGTTGCCGATGGCGATGGCGGTGCCGACGAGGATGCTGCCGACGAGGATCACCGCCAGCGCCGAGACCAGCCGCAGCGCGATCCCCACCGCGAGCACGACGAGCGCCGCCACGAGCAGCCGCTCGAGACCCCAGCGCCGGGCGAGGCGGGGTGCGACCGGCGCGAGCAGGCCGAAGCAGAGCACCGGGAGGCTGGTCAGCAGCCCGGCGACGCCGCTGGAAACACCGAGCGCCTCGCGGGCCTGGTCGACCAGCGGCGCGAGGCCGACCACCGGCGGACGCAGGTTGGCCGCGAGGAGCAGGACCGCGAACGCGGCGAGCACGCCGCCGCGGCGCACGGCCGTGGAGTCGGCGGTGGGGGTCGGTGCGCTCACGACCAGGCCTGCGCGATCTCGCCGGCCCGGGCGCGCCCCTGCTCCCGGCCGGCGCGCGCGGACGCCGGCATCGTCGACGGGTCGAGGACGTTGGTGCCGAACGCCGCGACGGCGGTCTCGTCGGCGAGGATCACGACCGCAGTGGTGTCCGGGTGCCGCTCCTGCCGGTGCTCGATCTCCTGGGTCACCGAACGGAACGGTCCGCCCGCCGGCGGATCGAGCGGGGCGACGACGAGCAGGCGGTCGGCCGGTCCCAGGATCTCGAAACCGTCGTCGTCGGCGCGCGCCACGTGCACGATCGACGCGACGCCGCCGTCGATGTAGCGCCGGGTGCCGGCCGTCATCGGCGGCCACACGCCGGGCACGGCACAGCTCGCGGCGACGGCGTCGACCAGCCCGACGCGGGCATCGCGGGTGAACACCGCGAGATGACCGGTCTCGGCGTCGACCGCGGAGATCCGCAGGTCGGTCTTCGGCCACTCCTTCACCGGCAGGCGGGCGTCGATCACCGCGCGGCGCTCGGACTCGGAGGGCGTGTCGGCGGCGAGCGCCCACGCGCCGAGCCGGGCGCGCATCTCGCCGGCGTTGCGGGCGCCGTCCATCGCGGCGGCGAGCTCGGCGCCGAGGGCCTCCATGTCGAGGTTCGCGGGGGGACCGGAGCCGCCGGACGTGCCGGCGAGGTGCTCCTCGTGGACCGCGGCGAGATCGACGCCCGTGGTGAGCAGGGTGCCGACGACGGAGCCGGCCGAGGTGCCGACGACGCGGTCGGCGAGCCCGAGGTCGACGCCGCCCTCGGCGAGACCGACGAGGACGCCCACCTCCCACGCGATGCCGGCGAGGCCGCCGCCACCGAGGACGAGCGCGCGGACGGGACGGGAGCGATCGGCGTCGGTCACCGCGCCACCCTCTACCCCGTCGGCACGTCGCGCACAGCCGGTGTCACGGATGGCACGATTCACGCCGGCGGCAGGCGCACGAGGACGTCGTAGAGCCGGGTCGTCTGGTCGGCGTCCAGGTTGTCGTCGCTGACGAGCAGGACCCGCAGCGCGCCGTCCGGGGTGCGCCCGAGCACCGCCATGCCCTCGATGTTGTCGAGCAGCGGGTTCGTCTGGGCCTGCCGGGTGCCGGCACCGAGACCCGGGCACGCGCCGAGGTCGGCGAGGAGGGTGCGCGGGAGGTCCGTCGGGGCCGTGCCGCGAGGGTCGGCGAGCGCGAGGTGCACGGTGTTGCCGACGCCCGAGGTGTAGGAGCGCTCGACGACCAGCAAGCGCCCGTCGCCGGTGGCGGCGAGCTCGGAGACGTCGAGGCCGGCGGCGGGGCGGTACTCCCGCTGCCCGTCGGGCCACGTGAGGAAGCGGCGCACTCCGGGGTCGTCGCCGTCGAGCGGGCCTTCCACGGCGGCGACGACCGTGCCGTTCCCGAGGACCGCGACGCCTTCGAAGGTCTTGTTGTCGCTCGCCCGATCCGCGACGTCCGGCGGCACATCGAGCCGTCCGACGACCCGGCCGCGCGCGTCGAACCGGTACACCGCGGGCTCGGTCTCCGACGTGACGAGCCGCGTGCCGTCGGCGTCGACGGCGAGCCCCTCGGCGTCGAGGGCGTCCCCCGACTCGTCGGCCAGCGGGAACGCGCCGGTGGGCTCGCGGGTGCGGGGGTCGAGGGTGAAGAGGACCGAGCGGTCGCTCAGCGCGAGCAGCGTGCCGTCGCGGTCGACGGCGAGCCCCGAGAACCCGCCGACCGGCCACGTCCGGCGCGCCCCGTACTCGCGTCCGTCGAGCACGTCGGAGAAGCCGGTGATCGCCACGCTCGGCGAGCAGGGCTGCGGGGCGACGAGGGCGGACCGGACGCCGGGCGTCGACCCGCCACCGCACGCGGCCAGCACGATCAGCAGGAGCACGAGCGCCGCTGCCCTGGTCACCCTGCGCAGCGTGCCGGATCGGGGTGAACGGCGGGGAACCAGGGCTCGCTCATGATCGACGTGGCGTTACGGACACTGGGTGTCAGCGACGCCACGCCGCTGACATCTACTCGCCGGCCCGGGACTCGGCGTCGGCGACGCGTTCGATCACGGTGAGCACGCTGTCCGGGTTCAGGGACATGCTGTCGATGCCCTGGTCGACGAGGAACTCCGCGAGGTCGGGGTGGTCGCTCGGGCCCTGGCCGCAGATGCCGACGTAGCGGTCCTTGGCGTGGGCCGCCTCGATGAGCATCGTGATCATCTTCCTGACCGCGGGACTGCGCTCGTCGAACAGGTGGGCCAGGCGGTCGTCGTCGCGGCCGATCCCGAGGGTGAGCTGGGTGAGGTCGTTGGAGCCGATCGAGAAGCCGTCGAAGCGGTCGGCGAACTCGTCGGCCTGCAGCACGTTCGACGGGATCTCCGCCATCACGTAGACCTGCAGCCCGCCCTGCCCGCGCTCGAGACCGAGCTCGGCCATCGTCTCGAGCACCCGGTCGGCCTCCTCCGGGGTGCGGCAGAACGGCACCATGACGATCACGTTGGTGAAGCCCATGCCCGTGCGCACCCGTTGCAGCGCCCGGCACTCGAGCGCGAAGGCCTCGCGGTAGTCCTCGCTGTAGTACCGCGAGGCGCCCCGCCAGCCGAGCATCGGGTTCTCCTCGTCGGGCTCGAACTGCCTCCCGCCGAGCAGGCCCGCGTACTCGTTGGTCTTGAAGTCCGACAGGCGCACCACGACCGGCTCCGGGTACTGCGACGCCGCGATCGTCGCGATCCCGCGGGCGAGGTGGTCGACGAAGTACTCGCCCTTGTCCTCCCAGCCCGCGGTGAGCTCCTCGATCTCGCGGCGCGCGTCCTCGTCCTCCACCGAGTCCAGGTGCAGCAGCGCCAACGGGTGGGCCTTGATCACGTTGTTGACGAGGTACTCCATGCGCGCCAGCCCGATGCCGTGCGCGGGCAGCCGCCACCACTGCATCGCCGCGGCCGGGCTGCCGATGTTCATCATCACGCGCGTGCGCGCCTGCGGCACCGACTCGAGGTCGAGCTCCTGCTCCTCGTACGCGAGTCGTCCCTCGTAGACGTGCCCCTCGTCGCCCTCGACGCAGGAGATCGTGACCTCGCGGCCGTCGGCGAGCTTCTCGGTCGCGTCGCCCGTGCCGACGATCGCGGGCACGCCCAGCTCGCGGCTCACGATCGCGGCATGCGACGTGCGCCCGCCCCGGTCGGTGACGATCCCGGCGGCGCGCCGCATGATCGGCACCCAGTCCGGGTCGGTCATCTCGGTGACGAGCACCTTCCCGTCCTCGAAGCTGTCGACGTCGTCCGCCGACGCGATCACCTGCACCTCGCCGGCCGCGATCGCCTGGCCGATCGCGAGGCCCGAGACGAGCACCTCGCCGGACTCGGTGAGGCTGAAGGTCGACAGCGTCCCGGCCCCGGCCCGCGACTGCACGGTCTCGGGGCGGGCCTGGACGACGAACAGCTCGCCGCTGCGCCCGTCGCGCGCCCACTCCACGTCCATCGGGCGCTCGTAGTGCTCCTCGATGACCGTGCCCCATCGGGCGAGCTGGAGGATCTCCTCGTCGCCCAGGACGACGGCGCGGCGCTCCTCGTCGGTGGTCTCGACGTTCTCGGTCGGCTCGTCCCCCGAGTCCGTGTAGACCAGCTTGCGCTCCTTCGCCCCGACCGTCCTCGCGATGATCGGAACGAGCTCCTCGTGGTCGAGGAACGGCTTGTAGACCGTGTACTGGTCCGGAGTGACCTCGCCGCCGACGACGTTCTCGCCCAGCCCCCAGGCGGCGTTGATGATCGCGGTGTCGGGGAAGCCGGTGTCCGAGTCGATCGTGAACATGACGCCCGCCGACCCGAGGTCGGAGCGCACCATCTTCTGCACGCCGATCGAGAGCGCGACGTCGGTGTGCTCGAAGCCCTGCTCGACGCGGTAGCTGATCGCGCGGTCGGTGAACAGCGACGCGTAGCAGGCCTTGCAGGCGGCCAGCAGCGCGTCCGCGCCGCTGATGTTGAGGTAGGTGTCCTGCTGGCCGGCGAAGCTCGCGTCGGGCAGGTCCTCGGCGGTCGCGCTGCTGCGCACGGCCACGTCGACGTCGCTCGTCTCGTACCGCTGCCCCAGCTCGGCGTACGCCGACCGGATCGCCTCGGCGGTCGGCTCCGGGAACTCGGCCTGGTCGAACAGGTCGCGGACGGCCGCGCCGGCGTCGGCGAGCTCCCGCGACCCGTCGGCGAGCTCGCCGAGGATGTCCGCGATCTTGTCGTTCAGCTGGTTGGCCTCGAGGAACGAGCGGTAGGCCCTCGCCGTGGTCGCGAAGCCGCCCGGGACCCGGATGCCCTTGCCCGCCAGGTTCCCGATCATCTCGCCGAGCGAGGCGTTCTTGCCGCCCACCTCCTCGACGTCGCCGGAACCCACCGTCTCCAGCCAGCGGACCTCGTCGGCCACCGTGTCCACCGTGTCCACCGTGTCCACCGTGTCCACCGTGTCCACCGTGTCCACCGTGTCCTCCTCGTCCGGGGGCCGCGCGCACCGTCGTTCCCGCCACGACGATTGCGCACGGCCGAGCCCACCGGACGGAGTCCCCCGCGGGCCGCCCACGGGAAACGGGGGAACGATTCAGGTCGGGCGAACGAGCCGAGCGACGAGGCGCTCGATCTCGGCGTCCGGGTCGTCGGTCAGCCCGGTGTGCACCGGACCGGGTTGCAGGACGGTGCTGCGCGGCGCGGTCAGCCAGCGGAACCGCTCGCCGGGCGACAGCACCGCCGCCGGCCCCTCGCCCCGCACCGCCCGTTCCCACGCCTCGACGGCGTCGCGCACCGCGTCGAGGTCGGCACCGGCGTCGAGGGCGTGCACGCGGTCGACGTCGAGGGCGGTCCGCGCGTCGAGGTGCTCGCGGTGGCGGCAGTAGAGCAGGACGCCGACGTTGACCAGCTCGCCGCGCTCGATGTCGGGCACCACGCGCAGCAGCGCGTACTCGAACGTGTCTCTCTCGTCGGTTCGAGCTCCGGCAGGTTTCGTCTCCGTCATCTCGGCACCCACGCACTCCGGGCGGCGAGGCGTCCGAGCAGATGCTCGACGTAGGCCTCGCGGAGGGCGTCGGGGGGCCGGTCCGGGTCGTGACCCGCCTCTGGCGCGGCGCCTCCCCTACCGGCGAGCTCCCCTGGTCGCTCCGGGCCGCCCAGCCAGACATCCGGGACCCGGTAGACGACGTCGGTGAGCAGGCCCCGGTCGATCTGCCCGGCGAGGTCGGCGTCGGCCTCGGCGCGCGCGGTGGCCGCGGGCGCGAGGACGTGGTCGCTCGTGTCGTAGGGCCGCGCGACGGCGGCGGCCGCGCGCGCCCAGGAGTGGTGGAAGTACAGGCAGGCGCCGTGGTCGATCAGCCACAGGTCGCGGTGCCAGCGCAGCAGGTTCGGGTTGCGCCAGGACCGGTCGACGTTCTCGACGAACGCGTCGAACCACAGCACCCGCGACGCTTCGGCCGCGTCGATGCGGTGCGCCACGGGGTCGAAGCCGATGGCGCCGGGCAGGAAGTCCATGCCGAGGTTGTCGCCGCCGCTGCGCGCGAGGAGCTCCTGGACCTCCCAGTCGGGCTCGGCGCGGGCGATGACGGGGTCGAGCTCGAGCACCACCAGCTCGGGGACCCGCAGGCCGAGGCGCCGGGCCAGCTCGCCGGCGATCACCTCGGCGACCAGCGCCTTCGGCCCCTGCCCGGCCCCGACGAACTTGGCGACGTAGGTGCCGAGGTCGTCGGCCTCGACGAGCCCGGGCAGCGACCCGCCCTCGCGCAGCGGGGTGACGTACCGGGTGGCGACGATCCGGCGCAGCTCGGACACGGGGCCATCCAACACGGTCATCCCGGTGTCGCCTCCGGAGCGACGCGCAGTCGCCGCAGGAGGAACAGGCAGGCGACCGCGATGTCGTTCCACGCCGTCGCCGCCTCGGCCCGCGACCAGTCGATCTTCTCGCGGAGGGCGCGCGCGGTCGGGAGGACCTTGGACAGGTCGCAGGCGTGCTCGTTGAGCGCGGCGAGCTTGCCGATGATCAGGTCGGTGGCATCGACGACAGGCATGCGCACCGAGAGCACCTCCTGCTCGACGGCCCGGTCGAGCAGCGCCTCGTCGACGGGCTCGCTCGCCAGCCGGAACAGGAGGTCGACGAGCGCGCCGTCGCTGTCCACCTTGTACAGCCAGTCCTCGGGCGGCCGGCGCACGACGAGGCCGGCGCCGACCAGCACCTCGGCGGCCCGCTCGGCCTGCGACTCGGCGACGACGAAGTCGACGTCGTTCTCCGGTTCCGGGCCGCCGAGGGCCCAGCCCGCGTAGCCGCCGGCCAGCGCGAACCCGATCCCGCCCGTACGCAGGGTGACCGCGACCCGCTTGAGCGCCTCTCGGCGCTGCTCACCGTCCGGTTCGCTCATGCCGTGATCGCTACCCGCGTGGGTGCGGCCCGAACCGGGGAACCATGGGCTCCGTGCTCCTGGGGACCTGGAACGTGCTGCACGGTGCCGCGACCGCGGCCGGCCCCGTCGACCTGTCCCTGTTCGCCGACGCCGTCGCCGCGCTCGAGGTCGACGTGCTCGGGCTGCAGGAGGTCGACCGTGCCCAGCCGCGCTCCGGCGAGGCCGACCTCACGAAGGCGGCCGCCGAGGCGATGGGCGCGACCGAGTACCGGTTCGCGCCGACGCTGCACGGCGTGCCGGGCGCGTGGGCGCCCGCGCCGGACGGGGAGCCGGGTGACACGCCGGCCTACGGCGTCGCCCTGCTGTCCCGGTTCCCGGTCACCGCGTGGCGCGTGGTGCCCCTGCCGCGGCTGCCCCGCGACGTGCCGCTGGTGCTCGGGCACCCCCGCCGCCTCGTCGTCGTCCGCGACGAGCCGCGCACCGCGCTGGCCGCCCGCGTCGAGGGCCCGCAGGGCCCGATCACCGTCGTGACCACGCACCTGTCGTTCATCCCGGGCTGGAACCTGCACCAGCTGCGCCACCTCGTGCGGGAGCTGCGCGACGAGGCCCCGCTCGTCGTCACCGGCGACCTCAACCTCGGCGTCCGGCGGGCCCGGCTCGGCAGCGGTCTGCGCGCGCTCGCGCGCGGGCGGACGTTCCCCGCCGACGCCCCGCGCCGCCAGATCGACCACCTGCTCGGGCGCGGCGTCGTCGCCTCCGCGCCGCGGGTGCACCACCCGCCACTCTCGGACCACCGCGCGCTCGCGGCGACCGTGGTGCCCGCGCCCTGAGGGTCCGAGGGACTCACCGCGGGGGGCGCCCGGCGTCGGAGGTGACGCCGAGCGCCCCGGGCGGGTGGGGAGCGGACTGGTCGTCGGGCGGCTCCCGGCCGATCGGCTAGCTGCAGCCGCTGGTGGAGCCGCAGCCCTCGCAGACGTAGCAGGAGCCGGCGGGCCGCATCTTGGTGCCGCAGGTGAGGCAGAGCGGCGCGTCGGCCGCCTTGCCCTGCTGGAGCTCGAGCAGCTCGGTGGAGCTGCCGACCGACACGTCGGCTTTCCGCGCCGCCGGGCTCTCGTCGGCCTCGGGAACCGACACGTCCACCGACGTGCGCAGCGAGTCGACGTCGACCGCCGGCTCGGCCGCCGGAGCCGCGGCGGCCGGCGCCCCGGTGCCGTAGTCGGTGGCCGCGACCTGGGCCGAGCGCTCGTCCGCGGAGAAGATGCCCAGCTGGGCGCGCTTCTCGTACGGCAGGTGGTCGAGCGCGATGCGACGGAACAGGTAGTCGACGACGCTGGTGGCCATGCGGACGTCGGGGTCGTCGGTCATGCCCGCCGGCTCGAAGCGCATGTTGACGAACTTCGAGACGTAGGTCTCCAGCGGCACGCCGTACTGCAGCGCGATGGAGATCGCCATCGAGAAGGCGTCCATGACCCCGGCGAGCGTCGAGCCCTGCTTCGACATCTTGACGAAGATCTCGCCGAGCCCGTCGTCGGGGTAGGACCCTGCCGTCATGTAGCCCTCGGCGCCGGCCACCGCGAACGACACCGTCTCGCTCGGGCGCTTCTTCGGCAGGCGCTTGCGCACCGGGCGCTGCTCGACGACCGCGGGCGCGGCCTCCGCCGTCTTCTCGCTGCTCGACGACTTGCCGGTGGACAGCGGCTGACCGACCTTGCAGTTGTCGCGGTAGATCGCGAGCGCCTTGAGCCCCATCTTCCAGGACTCGAAGTAGATCTCCTCGACGTCCTCGACGCTGGCCCGCTCGGGCATGTTGACGGTCTTGGAGATGGCGCCGGAGATGAACGGCTGCACCGCCGCCATCATCCGCACGTGACCCATCGGGGCGATGGAGCGCTGGCCCATCGCGCAGTCGAACACCTCGTAGTGCTCGGGCCGCAGACCCGGGGCGTCGATGACGTGACCGTGCTCGGCGATGTACTCGACGATGGCCTCGCTCTGCTCGGGCTGGTAGCCGAGAAGGTCGAGCGCGCGCGGGATGGTCTGGTTGACGATCTGCATCGAGCCGCCGCCGACCAGCTTCTTGAACTTGACCAGCGAGAAGTCCGGCTCCACCCCGGTGGTGTCGCAGTCCATCATGAAGCCGATGGTGCCGGTGGGCGCGAGCACGCTGGCCTGGGCGTTGCGCCAGCCGTTCCTCGCCCCGATCTCGAGGCCGTTCTGCCACTGCGCCGTGGCGGCCTCGCGGACGCGGGCGTCCTCGCGGTGCATGGTGCGGATGGCGTCGTTGGCTGCGGCGTGCTTGCGCATGACGCGGCGGTGGGCGTCGGCGTTGCGGGCGTAGCCGTCGTACGGGGCGACCGCGCCGGCGAGCTCGGCGGAGCGCCGGTAGGCGGTGCCGGTCATCAGCGAGGTGATCGACGCCGCCAGCGCGCGGCCGCCCTCGGAGTCGTACGCCCGGCCGGTGGCCATGAGCAGCGCGCCGAGGTTGGCGTAGCCGATGCCGAGCTGACGGAAGGCGCGCGTGGTGTCGCCGATCGCCTCGGTCGGGAAGTCGGCGAAGCAGATCGAGATGTCCATCGCGGTGATGACCAGTTCGACCGAGCGCACGAAGTCGTCGACGCGGAAGGTGTTGTCGTCGTCGAGGAACTTCATGAGGTTCAGTGACGCGAGGTTGCAGCTGGAGTTGTCCAGGTGCAGGTACTCCGAGCACGGGTTCGACGCCGTGATGCGCCCCGACTCCGGCGAGGTGTGCCAGTCGTTGATCGTGTCGTCGTACTGCAGACCGGGGTCGGCGCACTCCCAGGCGGCCTCGGCCATGCTGCGGAACAGCGACTTGGCGTCGACGGTGTCGATCACCTCGCCGGTCATCCGCGCCCGCAGGCCGAACTCCGTGCCCGACTGCACCGCGCGCATGAACTCGTCGGAGACCCGCACCGAGTTGTTGGCGTTCTGGTACTGCACCGAGGCGATGTCGGAACCGCCGAGGTCCATGTCGAACCCGGCGTCGCGCAGCACGCGGATCTTGCGCTCCTCGTCGCGCTTGGTGGCGACGAACTCGGCGACGTCGGGGTGGTCGACGTCGAGGACGACCATCTTCGCCGCGCGGCGGGTGGCCCCACCGGACTTGATGGTGCCCGCCGACGCGTCTGCGCCGCGCATGAACGACACCGGGCCGGAGGCCGTGCCGCCCGAGGACAGCAGCTCGCGCGACGACCGGATGCGCGAGAGGTTCAGGCCGGCGCCCGAGCCGCCCTTGAAGATCAGCCCCTCCTCGCGGTACCAGTTGAGGATCGACTCCATCGTGTCGTCGACCGACAGGATGAAGCAGGCGCTGACCTGCTGCGGCGAGGTGGTACCGACGTTGAACCACACCGGCGAGTTGAAGCTGAAGTACTGGTGCAGCAGCATCCAGGTCAGCTCGTGGGCGAAGACCTCGGCGTCCTCGGGCGTGGCGAAGTAGCCGTGCTGCGTGCCCGCCGCGGTGTAGGTGCCCACCACACGGTCGATGAGCTGGCGCAGGCTCGACTCGCGCGCGTCGGTGCCCTGGGCGCCGCGGAAGTACTTGCTGGTGACGATGTTGACGGCGTTGACCGACCAGGCCTGCGGGAACTCGACGCCACGCTGCTCGAAGTTGATCGAGCCGTCGCGCCAGTTCGTCATCACCACGTCACGGCGTTCCCACACGATCTCGTCGTAGGGGTGGACCCCCGCGGTGGTGTGGACACGCTCGATCGTCAGGCCCCGCCGCGGCGCGGCGGTTCCCGACTCCTCGGACGTGGTGCCGACGGTCTCCGTCATCGGTGCCATCCCTCTGTTCGTCGCTCGCGACGGTCCGGCGGCGCTTCCCCACGCACCCGACCCGCCACTGTGTTCCCCGACTGTGTTCCCGACTGTGTTCCGAACTGTGTATCCCCGACCGTCAGTCCCCGGACCGTGCCGCCGGCACGTCCCTCACGTCCTCCACGTCCGGCGCCTTCTCCCCCGCAGGGTCGCCCCGACCCCCGACATCGCCGTCCCGCGCCGCAGCGCGCAGGTCGGCGATCTCGGCCTCGAAGTCGGCCACGCAGGAGAAGTTGCGATAGACGCTGGCGAAACGCAGGTACGCCACCTCGTCGAGCTCGCGCAGCGGCCCCAGGATGGCCATGCCGACCTCCTGGCTGGGCACCTCCGCGGTGCCCGCGGCCCGGATGGTCTCCTCGACCCGGTGGGCCAGCTGGGCCAGGGCGTCCGGATCGACCGGGCGTCCCTGGCAGGCCCGGGCCACACCGCGCACGACCTTGTCGCGGCTGAACGGCTCGGTGACCCCGCTGCGCTTGACCACGGCGAGCACCGGTTCCTCGACGGTGGTGAAGCGCTTCCCGCACGAGGAACACGATCGGCGCCGCCGGATCGCCTGCCCCTCGTCGGCCTCGCGCGAGTCGACGACACGGGAGTCGTTGTGCCGGCAGAACGGACACCGCATGTCGACTCCCCTCCCGCGTCACGGCCCCGGGCGGAGTTGTCCCCAACCCCCGGGACAGAAGCCCCGGATCCCCGCCGTCCTGGGGACGGAGCTGGGGAGAACCGGGCCCGGTCCGTGGATCGAGCGCCCCCGCCGGTGGAGCACCACCGTCGTTCCGGTGGAAGACCCTGTGGAAGGACCTTCACCAGTATGCACAAGCTGTGGACTAACTACACCAGTGTAACCACTAGATGTTGGGGTGGGACGGTAGCGACGCGCCGACGCCCGATGCAACTCCCCAGACGCGCGCCGGCCACCCGGGCGCCGAGCGGGCGTCACCCGTGGATCAACGGCCCGCGAACTGGGACAGCGGGGCGGGCGGTGCCCGAGTGGGTGTACGGACGACGCAGCGACCATCCGGCGAGCCGGGTCTCATCCGGCGGGCACCACGAGCGGCCGACCGGGGACGACGGCCGACCCCTGCAGGCCGTTGAGCTCCTGGATCCGGGTGACGACGGCCCCGATGTCGGCGCCGGGGGCGACGCGGCCGGCGACGTCGCCGAGCGACTCCCCCGTCCCCACGACGGCGACCGTGGTGCCCGTCGGGGCCGGACCGGTGGGGGCGCCGGACGGCACGACGAGCCCGAGGAGCGCGCCGACCAGGACGCCGAGCAGCACACCCAGCACGGCGACCGCCGCGACGCGCCGTCGACGCAGGACGACGGGCGCGACCTCGACGCGGGCGCGCTGCTCGCGCGCCGGATGCGTCGCCCCGCCACCGGCCACGCGCGGGCGCACCGGGGGCGGCATCGTGGGCGCACGACGACCCGCCGGACGGACCGGCCCGTGCACGTCGTCCGGGCGCGCCGGGCGCGAGCCGGCGGGCCGCGGGCGCCCGGCCGGGCGAGCGGTCGGGCGCGGCGGCACACCGTCGGGCGACACGGGTCCGGCCGCCTCCCCGTTGCGCGGACCCGGGACCTCGGCGTCGCAGCGGCCCCGCGGACCGGTCGTCCCCACGGACATGTCGACCTCCTCGCATCGCACAGGCGTTCGATCGAACGCGTGTGCGATGTCTAGCATCGACCCCCGACAACGTCGACGAATCGCACGGCGTGTCGTTCGAACACGTGTTTGATCCTGCCGGTGCTCGGCGCTAACTTCGCCGTCGAACCCCCCGCCACCTGCGCGGGGCGCGGCGCCCTCCCGGGTGCCGCGGACGACGTCGGAAAGGACACGGCCATGGCACGCACGCCCCAGGGCCCGGGCGGCCCCGAGGAGCCGGGGGCAGCGGCCGACGCCGTCGTGCCCGCCCGGGTGCACCCGTTCCCGGAGCCCGCGGACGCCGACGCGTCGCCGGGCCTCACGCCGCGCCAGCGCAAGGTCCTCGAGGTCATCCGCGACCACGTCGAGCGCAACGGCTACCCGCCGAGCGTCCGCGAGATCGGTGACGCGGTCGGGCTGACCTCGACGTCCTCGGTGGCCCACCAGATGCGCACCCTGGAGAAGAAGGGCTACCTGCGCCGCGATCCCAACCGGCCGCGCGCGCTCGACGTCCGCCTCCCCGAGGAGCTCGAGGGCGCCGGAGTCGAGGTGGCGGAGCACACCGAGGAGATCCGCGCGGATCGCCCCACGCCGACCTTCGTACCGGTCGTCGGCCGCATCGCCGCCGGTGGCCCGATCCTCGCCGAGCAGGCCGTCGAGGAGGTCTTCCCCCTGCCGCGCGAGCTCGTCGGCGAGGGCTCGCTGTTCCTCCTGCGCGTCGCGGGCGACTCGATGGTCGACGCCGCCATCACCGACGGCGACTGGGTGGTCGTGCGCCAGCAGCCCGTGGCCGACAACGGCGAGATCGTGGCCGCGATGATCGACGGCGAGGCGACCGTCAAGACGTTCAAACGCAAGGACGGCCGCGTCTGGCTGCTGCCCCACAACGACGACTACGAGCCGATCCCGGGCGAGGACGCCACGGTGCTCGGCAAGGTCGTCGCGGTGCTACGGCGCCTCTGAGCCTTCCTCACCAGCCGTCGGCCGTCCCGCGGAGGTGCGCGCCGGACCGCGGGACCGTCCTGCCCGGCCGTGAGATCGGGGCCCGGCCCTCGGCGCGCTCGCCGACCACCGGGGCCACCACCGTCGCGCTCGCGGTCCTCGTCGCCGGGCCGGTGCTGGCCGCGCTGCTGACGCTGGCGCTCAGCGCTCCGGGCCGGGAGCGAACGGAGCCGTCGGACGCGGAGAGCCAGCGAACCCTCTCGGCGCGCTCCCCTGGACGTCCGCTGGATCACGCGCGGCGGATCGGCGGGCACGCGCCAGGTGCCGGACGCCGACGGCGACGACGACCACGCCGACGGCGAGCACCGCGAGGGAGACGCCGAGCCCCCAGAACCGCTCGGCCGCGCCGCCGCGGGACGCGACGAGCCCGCCGACGATCACCAGCGGGACGAGCAGGGCCGGCAGCACGCGGTGCAGGGCGGCGACGGGGTCGGGGCGCTCCATGCGCTCGAGCGTGGTCCTCGGCGCGCGCCGGCACCATGCGCGATCCCCGCAGTCAGCCTCAGACTGTCACTGAGGCTGTGTCCTGAGCGGCTCGCCGCAGGTGCTCGGCGAGGTCCTCGACCCCGGGCGCGGGGCGGGCGCCGCGAAGCAGGACGAGCGTGCGGCGGGCGAAAGGTTCGGCCAACTCGCACACCGCGAGCCCGCGGGCCGGGTCGACGACGTGGCGCGGGACGACGGCGAGCCCCACCCCGGCCGCGGCCAGGTCGACGACGGTGCCGAGGTCCACGGCGCGCCCGCGGTGGCGGGGCACCGGGGCGTGCTCGCCCAGGTTCGCCGCGAGGGTCAGCGTGAGCGGCGCGTCGGGCTCGAGGCCGACCAGCGGATGCTCGGCGACCTCGGCGAACGGCATCGCCTCCCGCCCGTCGGGCGGGCCACCGGCCGGCCCGACGACCACGAGCGAGTCGTCGGTGAGGCGGTCCTCGGCGCGCGGCGGGTCCTGCCGCGCGTCGACGACGACCACCCCGAGGTCGGCGTCTCCGTCGGCGAGCAGGCGGACGCTGTCGGCGCTGCGGCGCTCGCGGGTGACGACGTCGACGTCCGGGTGCGCGACGAGGAAACTCACCAGCGCGCGGGGCACGAGTCTGCGCATCGCGGAGCTCCCGGCCAGGAGGGTCACCGGGGTGCCGGCCGGGCGCCGGTAGCCCGCCACCGCGCCCTCGAGCCGGCCCAGGTCGTCGAGGACGTCCCCGGCGTGGCGCGCCAGCGCGCTGCCCGCGGGCGTCGGGCGCACCCCGCGGCGTCCGCGCACCAGCAGGTCGACGCCGGCGTGGTGCTCGAGCGCCCGGATGCGCGCGCTCGCCGAAGGCAGGCTGAGGTGCAGCCGCGCCGCGCCCGCGGTGATCGAGCCCTCGGCGACGACCGTCCGGAACAGGCGCAGGTCGATCAGGTCATAGCGCACGCCGCGCAGCCTACGGTCAGGACGCAGGCTGGGCGCCGGAGCGAACGCGGACTTCGCGCGCATAGAAGCAGCGAACCGCCCGTTCGCTGCGGAAGGCTCGGGGACAGGTCAGCGCCGCCGGCGCACCACCGCGACGACGGCGACGAGCGCGAAGGCGCCCGCCGCCACGGCAAGCACCACGCCGATGCTGGCCAGCGGCTCCGGGAGGCCGGCGCGGTCGGCAGAGGACGTTGAGGGGGACGTCGAGGGGGACGTCGAGGGGGACGTCGAGGGGGGCGGCGAGGACACCAGCCCCGTCGCCCCCGGCACCGCGTGCAGCGGCGCCGGCGGGGCGTCCTCCGGAGTCTCGCCGGTCGAGAGCAGCGTCCCGTCCGGGGCGAAGGCCAGCGCCTCGCCCTGCGTCTCGCCCGGCAGCGGGACGCGCACGGGCGTCGCGCGCAGGGCGGCCGCGACGTCGTCGGCGGTCGCGGTGCCCCCGGGCGCCGGGTAGAGCCAGGCGTCGGCGTAGGTGCGCAGCGCGACGACGCGACCGTCGGCGGAGATCGCGCCGCCGGTGTAGGCCCCGGAGCCCAGTGACGTGATCGCCTCCCCGGGCACGACGACCTCGCCGACCCGTCGCAGCGCGACGGTGCCGCCGTCACCGACCGGCGACTCGGCCGCGTAGACACCGCTGCGCCCGCTCAGATCCTTCGTGACGATCACCGGGCGGTCGTCGCCGGGCATCAGCAACGACTCGGCGTCGTGCGCACCGTCGGGATAGGTGAGCCGGGTGATGGTCTCGTCGCCGGAAGGCGACACCCGCAGCAGCGCCACCGTCCCGCGCTTGCGGTCGTTGTCGCCGATGTCGGCGAGCCACAGCGTGCCGTCGGCGCTACGGGCGAGGTCCTCGACGTCGCGCCCCCGGTCCGGCACCTCGATCTCGCCGACCACCGCGCAGGAGTCGTCGAGCCGGTACACGGTGCTCGGGTTGCCGCTGTCGTTGACGACCTCGAAGGTGCCGTCGTCCGCCACGACGAGACCCGACGTCTCCGCCAGACGGGGGTCGTCGAGCGCGCAGCGCTGCACCGGGTCCGCCCACGCCACGCCCGGTACGACCAGGCCGGCCGCGACGACCAGCGCCAGCACGACCTTGCTCAGGGTACCCGCGCCGGATCGACTGCCGCGGCGCGCAGGCATGCCGCGAGCTCCTCCGAGACGCGGGCGTGCAGCACCGTGCCCTCGGCGGTGTGGCGCTCGGCGAGCACCTCGCCGTCGGAGTGCGCCCGGGCCACCAGGGCGCCCTCGGTGTAGGGCAGCAGCACCTCGAGCTCGACGTCGGGGTGCGGCAGCTCCTCGGCGAGGCGCGCCTCGAGCCGATTGAGCCCCTCTCCGGTCCGCGCCGACACGAACACCGCGCCGGGCAGGGCCCCGCGCAGCTCGGCGAGCGCCATCGGCTCGGCGGCGTCGACCTTGTTGACGACCAGCAGCTCCGGCGGCACCGGGGAGCCGCCGTTCGAGGTCGAGCTCCGCGGCGCTCCGTCTCCCGAGACGTCGGCGATGACCTCGCGCACCGCGGCGATCTGGTCCTGCGCCGACGGGTCGGAGCCGTCGACGACGTGGAGCAGCAGGTCGGCGTCGGCGACCTCCTCCAGCGTCGAGCGGAACGCGTCGACGAGCTGGTGGGGCAGGTGGCGCACGAAGCCGACAGTGTCGGTGAGCGTGACCTCGCGGCCGTCCTCGGTCTCCCAGCGCCGCGTGGTGGGGTCCAGGGTCGCGAAGAGCGCGTCCTGCACCAGCACGCCGGCATCGGTGATCGCGTTGAGCAGGCTGGACTTGCCGGCGTTGGTGTAGCCGGCGATCGCCACCGACGGCACGGCGCGCGACTGGCGGCGCCCCCGCTTGGTGTCGCGGACCGTCGACATGTCCTCGATCTCGCGGCGCAGCTTGGAGATGCGGCGGTGGATGCGGCGGCGATCGGTCTCGAGCTTGGTCTCGCCGGGACCGCGGGTGCCGACGCCTCCGCCGCCGGCGCCACCCCCGCCGCCGGCGCCACCGCCCTGCCGGGACAGCGACTCGCCCCAGCCGCGCAGACGCGGCAGGAAGTAGCGCAACTGGGCCAGCTCGACCTGCGCCTTGCCCTCCCGGGAGCGCGCGTGCTGGGCGAAGATGTCGAGGATCAGAGCGGTCCGGTCGACGACCTTGACCTTGAGCTTCTCCTCGAGGTTGCGCAGCTGCCCGGGCGAGAGCTCGCCGTCGCAGATGACGGTGTCGGCGCCGGTGGCCTGCACGGTCTCGCGCAGCTCCACGACCTTGCCGGAGCCGACGAACGTGCCGGGGTCGGGCGTCCGGCGGCGCTGGATGAGGCCGTCGAGCACCTCGGAGCCCGCGGTCTCGGCGAGCCGGGCCAGCTCGACCAGCGAGGCCTCGGCCTCGCGGGAGGTGCCCTGGGTCCAGACGCCGATGAGCACCACGCGCTCGAGGCGCAGCCGCCGGTACTCGACCTCGGTGACGTCGGTAAGCTCGGTGGACGACCCGGCGAGCCCGGGGACCCGTCGCAGCGACGTGCGCTCCTCGAGGTCGAGGGCGCCTCCCGTGGGCTCGTCCGGCGCGGCGGCGAGATCGGTCGGCCCGGCCGACGTGTCGAGCCGGATGTCGCTGGAGCGGCCCGACGCACGGGTCGGGGTGTACGGGCGAGGGTCCTGCGGTGCGGGTTCTGTCATGTTGCCGCCCATGGTTCCACGACCGGCGACGGGAAGACCACCACACGCGCGACGTGGCATCGAGGGGAGCACGCCGATAGGGGAGCTCGACCTCGGAGGTCAGACGCGCGCCGGGACCGCGGCGCCCCACGTGCCGTGGGCGACCAGCTCGGCCGGGCCGGTCAGGGTGGTCGTCGCGCCGCCGACGCCGACGACCAGCGTGCCGCCCGGTGTGTGCACGGTGACGGTGCCCGTGTGCCGCCCGGCCGCGTCGAGGGCGGCGACCGCCCCGGCGACCGTGCCGGTGCCGCACGACCGGGTCTCGCCCGAGCCGCGCTCGTGCACCCGCAGGCGCACCGCCCCGTCGGTGAGCGGCGTCAGGACCTCGACGTTCACCCCGTGGGGGAACAGCGTCCGGTCGTAGGCAGGCGGCGCGGCGAGGTCGAGACCCTCGAGTTCGGTGCCAGTCACGCACGCCAGGTGCGGGTTGCCGACGTCCACGGCGACACCGGTGAGCTCGAGGCCGTCGACCACGGTCGTCGAGGCGGGCCCGAGCACGGCGGGGCCCATGTCGACGGTGACGGGGCCGGTGCGGTCGACCGTCACCCAGCGCGTGCCCGCGCGCGTGGCGACGGGGTGGGTGCCGGGTGCGACGAGCCCGGCCTCGAGGAGGTAGCGCGCGAAGACCCGCACGCCGTTGCCGCACATCTCCGCCGGCGAGCCGTCGCCGTTGCGGTAGTCCATGAACCAGGTGGCGTCACCGTTCCGGTCGCCGTCGATCCCCGCCGCGACGGCGACCGGCGTGTCGGTGCGGACGACGCGCAGCACCCCGTCCGCCCCGATGCCGCGCCGGCGGTGGCACAGCGCGCGGACCAGCAGGCCGTCGTCGCTGTCCAGGTCGATCGAGCCCTCGGGGTCGGGCAGCACGACGAAGTCGTTCTCGGTCCCGTGTCCCTTCACGAACTCCACGCCGTCCAGCGTATCGACCGCGACCGCGCTGCGTGATCTGCAAAACATCTCGTTCGGCAAAAGTGCAGAGACTGCAAGATCGGCCTATCGTCGACGGCGTGACCACGGGACTGCGCGAACGCAAGAAGCTCCGGACGCGCCGGGCGCTCGGCGCCGCCGCCCTGGAGCTCGCAGTGACCCACGGGCTCGCCGAGATGACGGTCGAGCAGATCGCCGAGGCCGCCGACGTCTCGCCGCGCACCTTCTTCAACTACTTCTCGTCGAAGGAGGAGGCCGTCGTCGCCGCCGACGTCGAGCGCACCCGCGACATGGGCGAGCGCCTCGCCGAGCGCCCGGCCGGCGAGCCGGTGCTCGAGTCGGTCCGCGCGGTCATGCGCGAGATGGTCGGCGACGCCCCACGCTCGCGGGAGTGGATCGCCCAGGCCCGCCTCGTGAAGTCGGAACCGAGCCTCGTGCCCCAGCAGCTCGCGGCCTACGCCGCCGCCGAGCAGCACCTCACGACGGTCATCGCCGAGCGCACCGGCCTCGGCGCGCAGGACCTCTACCCGGCGCTCACCGCCGCCGCGGTCATGTCCGCGATGCGCGTGGCCACCACCCGCTGGCTCTCCTCCGACGAGCACGGCGACCTCGTCGGCGTGGTCGACCAGGTGATCGACCTCCTCGCCGTCGGTCTGCAGTCCCCGCCGTCGCGGGCCCCCTGAGCCCCGCCGGCACCGGCCCGTCCACCACCCCCGCGCTCCCCTCCCGGAGAACCCTGATGTCCGCACCGGCGACGACGCCGCCCGCCCCGAGCAGCGGCGCCGAACCCCCCGCCACCCGCCACGTGCTGGTGGCCCTCTCGGGCCTGCTCATGGCCCTGTTCGTGGCGATCCTGTCCTCGACGATCGTGTCCAACGCGCTGCCCCGGATCCTCGCCGACCTCGGCGGGACCCAGGCCCAGTACACGTGGGTGGTCACCGCCTCGCTGCTCGCGATGACGGCCTCCACGCCGATCTGGGGCAAGCTCGCCGACCTCTTCTCGAAGAAGCTGCTCGTCCAGATCGCGATCTCGATGTTCATCGTCGGGTCGATGCTCTGCGGCCTGACGACGGGCACCGCCGAGCTCATCGGCTTCCGCGTCATCCAGGGCCTCGGCATGGGCGGGCTGATGGCGCTGGCCCAGGTCGTGATCGCCGCGATCATCCCGCCGCGCGAGCGCGGCCGGTACTCCGGCTACCTCGGCGCGATCATGGCCGTGGCGACGGTCGGCGGCCCGCTCATCGGCGGCGTCATCGTCGACACCATCGGCTGGCGCTGGTGCTTCTACGTCACCGTCCCGATCGCGGTCCTCGCGCTCGTCGTCCTCCAGCGCACCCTGAGCGTGCCGACGGTCAAGCGCGAGGTGCACATCGACTACCTCGGCGCGATCCTCATCGCTGCCGGCGTCTCCGCGCTGCTCATCTGGACCTCGCTGGCGGGCCACCAGTTCGCCTGGGGCTCGTGGACCTCGGTGGCCGTCGTGGGCGGCGGCGTCCTCGCCCTCGTGCTGGCCGTGGTCGTCGAGTCGAAGGTCCGCGAGCCGATCGTGCCGCTGCACCTGTTCCGCAACCCGACGGTCGCACTGGCCACGATCGCCGGTCTGTTCGTGGGCGTCGCGATGTTCGGCTCGACGGTCTACCTGAGCCAGTTCTTCCAGCTCGCCCGCGGCGCGACGGCCACCGAGGCCGGCCTGCTCACGCTCCCGATGATCGCCGGGCTGTTCCTCGCCTCGACGATCGTCGGCCAGCTGATCACCCGCTACGGGCGATGGAAGCCCTACCTCGTCGGCGGCGGGGTGCTGCTCACCGCCGGCCTCCTGCTCGAGGGCCTGTTCGTCAGCGCGACCGTGCCCTACCCGCTGCTCGCGGTGTTCATGGCGATGGTCGGCCTCGGCGTCGGCGCCACCCAGCAGAACCTCGTGCTCGCGGTGCAGAACCAGGTCGCGATGAGCGAGATGGGCGCGGCCAGCTCCACGGTCGCGTTCTTCCGCTCGCTCGGCGGCGCCGCCGGCGTGGCCGCGCTCGGCGCGCTGCTCAGCACGCAGGTCACGAGCTCGATCACGTCCGGGCTCGCGAACCTCGGCATCCCGGCCTCCGGCGTCTCGGGCGGGGAGATCCCGAACCTCGCGACCCTGCCCGAGCCCGTCCGCGCGGTGATCGAGAACGCCTACGGCGACTCGATCGGCACGCTGTTCCTCGTCGCGGCGCCGCTGGCGCTGATCGCCCTGGTCGCGATCCTGTTCCTGCGCGAGGTCCCGCTGCGGCACACGATCGACATCGAGAAGGCCGGGGCGGACTGGTCGGACTCCGGCACCCCGGCTCTCCCCGCCGTCACCGAGACCGAGACGGGAGCGACCGGCGCCGACACGGTCCGCCTGCGCCGACCCGCCCTGCGCGGCACCGTGCGCCACGACGGCGAGCCCGCCCCGTACGCCGTGCTCACGGTCGTCGACGCCGACGGGCGCCAGCTCGGCCGGGCGATCAGCGACGCCGAGGGCACCTACTCCGTCGACGCCGCGGCCGGGCGCCCGCACCTGCTCGTCGTGCAGTGGCAGGGCGAGCCGCACGTCGAGGCGCTGGGCGGGGCCACCGGGCCGCAGCGGCGGGACGTTGCGCTGACCACCCGGAGCACGGTGCACGCCGGCCGTCACGCGCAGCCGAAGGCGCTCGACGCCCCCACGGTCAGCCTCGGCGCCGACCACTAGCGATCGCTCGGGCAGCCCATGAGGTGAGGTTAGGCTCACCTCATGGTCCTCCCCGCGTCCGAGAACCCCGTCTTCGACCATCTCCTGCACTCCGTGCCCGACCTGGACGCCGGGATCGCGGCGTACCGGGCCGCGGGGCTGCCGGCCCGTCCCGCGGCCACGATGCCGGGCTTCCGCAACGCCGCGTGGGGCATCGACGAGCGCTACGTCGAGATCCTCACCGTCGACGACTGGGGGTCCGTCGAGACCGCGCTGTTCGCCGAAGGGCTCGCCCACATCCGCCCGGCCGTCGAGGCGCTGCGCGGGCCGGCGGGCGCGATCACGTTCGCGGTCGACGTCACCGACGCCCGCGCCACCGGGGAGCGGCTGCGCGCGGCCGGGCACGAGGTCGCCGAGGTCCACGTGGAGGTGCCCGGCCACGACGTGTCGTTCGTCGAGGTGTTCGTGCTCGACACCCCGCCGTGGTCGCCCTTCTTCATCACCTACGACCCGCCGCGCGAACAGCTGCACGCGATGCGGGACCCCAGCCTGCTCGACCCGGGGCCCCACGACCTCGCCGGGATCGTCGTCACCAGCCCCGACCCGGCCGGAGCGGCCGCACGCCTCGCCGTCCTCGTCGGGCTCGAGGCCGACGGCACCCGGGTGCCGCTGCGCGGGGCCGCGATCACGTTCGAGCCCGGCGAGCACGAGGAGATCGCCGCGGTCGAGCTGACGAACGGCCCGGGTCGCGGCCCGGTGGACGTCGAGGGCCTCAGCCTGCGGTTCCGGGACTGACCCACGCATCCAGCACGGAGCCGACGAGGTCGGGCGCGCCGGCGTCGAGCCACCGGACACGGGCGTCGCGCCGGAACCACGAGCGCTGGCGGCGCACCAGCCGCCGGGTGGCGACGACCGTGCGCCGGCGGGCCTCGTCGAGGTCGATCGCGCCGTCGAGGTGCTCGAGCACCTCGCGGTAGCCGACGGCGCGCGAGGCCGTCGCCCCTTCCCGCAGGCCCCGGGCCGCGAGCGCGGCGACCTCGGCGACGAGCCCGCCGGCGAGCATCGCGTCGACGCGGGCGGCGATCCGCTCGTCGAGCACCTCGGTGTCGCGGTCCAGGCCGACCAGCAGGGCGTCGTGCCGGGGCGCACCGGGGACCGGCAGGCTCGCGGCGAACGGACGCCCGGTCAGCTCGACGACCTCGAGGGCGCGCACGATGCGCCGCCCGTTGCTCGTGAGGATGCCGCGCGCAGCGTCCGGATCGCGGGCGGCGAGGCGGGCGTGCATCGCGACCGCCCCGACTTCGGCGAGCTCGGCGTCGAGGCGGGACCGCAGCGCCGGGTCGGTGCCCGGGAATTCCAGGTCGTCGAGGACCGCCTGCACGTAGAGCCCCGACCCGCCGACCACCAGCGGCACCCGCCCGCGCGTCCGGATCGCCTCGACCGCGGTGCGGGCGTCGCGCTGGTAGGCGGCGACGGTGGCCGTGTCGGTGACGTCGAGGACGTCGAGCAGGTGGTGCGGCACGCCGCGGCGCTCCTCGGTCGGGAGCTTGGCGGTGCCGACGTCCATGCCCCGGTAGAGCTGCATCGCGTCGGCGTTGACGACCTCCGCGCCCGTCCCGCGTCGGGCCAGCTCCTCGGCGAGGGCGAGCGCGAGGTCGGACTTGCCGGTCGCCGTGGGGCCGACCAGGGCGATCGGGCGGGAGACGCCGTGCGGGGCGCCCGCCGAGAGGGGCGCTCCACCGGTCGAGAGGGTCATCGTCCCCCAGGATCCCAGACACCCCGGTGGGGTGCGGCGGGAGCGTCGTGACGGGGGAAGGGAGTTCCGACGCGCTCGGCGGACCTGCTTGAATGCCCGAACCGTAGGAGCTGGAGGTGTCGGGGCCGATGACCGACGAGCAGGCTGCGGAGGCCGTCGACGGGGCGGACCCCGACGGCGCCACCGAGGCCGCACCCGACGCCGTCACCGAGACCGCGCCGACCCCGGTGGCCTCCCTGGAGTCCGCGCCCCCCGAGGTCTCGACGACCGACCAGGCTCCGCCGGCACCGCCGGCACCCACCCGCGGTCCCGCCGGTGCGCCGGCGTTCCCGTCCGTGACGTCGGCGGCGTCGGACCCGGGGCGCTGGGGCCGGGTGGACGACGACGGCACGGTGTGGGTGACGACCGCCGACGGCGAGCGCGCGGTCGGGTCGTGGCAGGCGGGCGACGCGATGGAGGGCCTCGCCCACTTCGCGGTGCGCTTCGACGACCTGCGCACCGAGGTCGACCTGCTCGTCCGGCGCCTCACCGGCGGGCGCGGCGAGGCCCGGACGATCCTGCGCAGCGCCACCACCCTGCGCGAGCGTCTCGTCGACGCGGCCGTGGTCGGCGACGTCGTGGGGCTCGGGCACCGCCTCGATGCGGTGATCGCGGCCGCCGAGGGCGCCGAGGAGTCCGAGCGGGCGGCCCGCGCGGGGGCCCGCGACGAGGCCGTCGCCCGCAAGGAGGCGCTCATCGCCGAGGCCGAGACCCTCGCCGAGGAGACCACGCGCTGGAAGCACGCCGGCGACCGGTTCCAGGCGATGATCGAGGAGTGGAAGTCGGTCAAGGGGATCGACCGCAAGACCGACGACGCGCTGTGGAAGCGGTTCTCCCGCGCCCGCGAGACCTTCGCCCGCCGCCGGGGCGCCCACTTCGCCGAGCTCGACCGCGCCCGCACCGCGGCGAAGGCGCGCAAGGAGGAGCTGGTCGTCGAGGCGGAGTCGCTCACCGAGTCCACCGACTGGGGGCCCACGGCCGGGCGCTACAAGGAGCTCATGGCCGAGTGGAAGGCGGCCGGGCGCACGAGCAAGGACGCCGACGACGCGCTGTGGGCGCGGTTCCGGGGTGCCCAGGACACGTTCTTCTCCCGGCGCTCGGAGGCGTTCTCCGCCCGCGACGCCGAGTTCACCGACAACGCCCGCGCCAAGGAGGCCCTGCTCGCCGAGGCGGGGCGCATCGACCTCTCCGACGTCGACGCCGCCCGGGCCGCGCTGCGGGACGTGCAGGAGCGCTGGGACGCGATCGGCAAGGTCCCGCGGGAACGGGTGCGGGAGTTCTCGGCGCGTCTCAAGGAGGTCGAGGACCGCGTTCGCGCGGCCGTCGACCGCCGGTGGCAGGCCAGCGACCCCGAGACCGAGGCCCGGGTCGGGCAGTTCCGCGCCCGCGTCGAGCAGTTCGAGGCCCAGGCGGCCAAGGCGCACGCCGCGGGTGACCGCCGCCGTGCCCAGGAGGCCGAGCGCCAGGCCGCCCAGTGGCGGGAGTGGCTCGCCGCCGCGGAGGACGCGACGCGCTGACGCCTGGCGGCACGCCGCGACTGGCGCAGATCGCGTCGAGCTGTTGGATGAGCGCGAGGGTGTAGCGGCCCATGGCCTGCTCGATCACGGGTGGTCGGCGCAGCGCTGTGGTTGCGGTGAACAGGGCCAGCAGGCGGTCGGTTTCGGTGTCGAGGGCGTGGTGTGATCGAGCGCGGGTGGCCGGCAGTGCGCGCACTGCCGGCCAGGTGAGCTCGGCGGCGGCGGTGGGAGTCGGTGCGGCGCCCAGCACGC
>NZ_JBXUHE010000011.1:0-146513 GCF_057180585.1 Actinomycetospora sp. 2LY8.5 | reverse complement strand
GGGAACGGGATCGGGGCGGGCCAGAACGCCTTGGCGGCCAGGTGCACCAGCAGCATGGAGTCCTTGCCGCCGGAGAAGAGGATCACGGGGCGGTCGAACTCGCCCGCGACCTCGCGGATGACGTGGATCGCCTCGGACTCGAGGGCGTCGAGCTGGTCGGTGGGGGTGGCCGCGGCGTCGACCGGGGCGGCGGTCATCCGTGCAGCCCGCATTCGGTCTTGGTGAAGCCAGCCCACCGGCCGCTGCGCGGGTCGGCGCCGGGCGCCGGCTTGGCCGTACAGGGCGCGCAGCCGATCGAGGGGTAGCCCGCGTCGACCAGCGGGTTGACCAGGATCGCGTGGTCGCGGATGTACGCGTCCATCTGCTCGTCGCTCCAGTGTGCGATCGGATTGATCTTCACCAGCCCGTGGCGCTCGTCCCAGGTGACCAGCGGGGTGCTCGCGCGGGTCGGGGCCTCGACGCGGCGGACGCCCGTGACCCAGGCGTCGTACTGCGCCAGTGTCTTCTTCAGCGGCTCGACCTTCCGGAGGTGGCAGCACTGACCGGGGTCGGAGGCGAAGAGGTCCTTGCCCCACGCCGCGTCCTGCTCGGCCACCGTCTGCTCGGGCTCGGCCTGCACGATGCGCACGCCGTACGTCGCAGCCACGGCGTCGCGCGTGCCGAGGGTCTCCGGGAAGTGGTACCCGGTCTCGAGGAAGAGCACGTCCACGCCCGGACGAGCGGCCGCGCCGAGCTCGACGAGCACCGCGTCCTGCATGTTCGAGGCGACGATGAGGTCGGCGCCGAAGGCCTCCGCGGCCCAGGCGAGGATCTCGCGGGTCAGGTCCTCATGGCCCACGGTGCCCTCGCGCGCGGCGAACCGCTCGCCGGCGGCGAGCGCCTCGGTGCGGAGATCCTCGCTGGCCTCCGTGGTGGTGGTCATGCGGTTCCTCTCGCCGGTGCCGGCACCGGGGTGACGACGAAGGTGCTGCGGCAGTCCGCGCACTCCCACGCGCCGTCGGGCTCCTCGCGGGGGCGCAGGTCCTGCTCGCCGCAGTACGGGCAGTACTGGAGGGCCAACCTCATGACAGCTGCGCTTCTTCCGCCCGGACCACCCACTGGGCGAAACGCTCACCCGTCTCGTGGTGCTCGGCGTAGTTGCGGACGACCCGCTCGACGTAGTCGCCCAGCTCGGCGGAGAGCACCTTGTGCCCGCGGACCTTGCGCCCGAAGCCCGCGTCGAGGCCGAGGCCGCCGCCCAGGTGCACCTGGAAACCCGCGGCCGGATTGCCCTCGGCGTCGTTGACGATCTGCCCCTTGAGCCCGATGTCGGCGACCTGGACCCGCGCGCAGGAGTTCGGGCAGCCGTTGAGGTGGATCGACACCGGGTGCTCGAGAGCGTCCTGGACGTCGGCGAGGCGCCGGTCGAGTTCCTCGACCAGCTCACCGGCCCGGTTCTTGGTGTCGACGAACGCGAGCTTGCAGAACTCGAGGCCGGTGCACGCCATCGTCGACCGGCGCCACGGCGTCGGGCGGGCCGGCAGCCCGAGGTGGTCGAGCGCCGCGGTCAGCCCGTCGAGCCTCTCGGGCGGCACGTCCAGCACGACGATCTTCTGGTACGGGGTGAGCCGGACGCGGTTCGACCCGGCCTCCTCGGCGGCCTTGGCGACGCCGACGAGCGTCGAGCCGCTGGTGCGCCCGGCGGGCGGGGCGACGCCGACGTAGTGGTTGCCGTCGACCTGGTCGTGGATGCCGACGTGGTCGATGGTGCCCGCGACGTCCGGCGGCGGCGGGCCGTCGATCAGCTTGCGGTGCAGGTACTCGTCCTCCATCACCTGGCGGAACTTCTCCGGGCCCCAGTCGGCGATGAGGAACTTGATGCGGGCTCGGGTGCGCAGCCGGCGGTAGCCGTAGTCGCGGAACACCTGCACCACGGCCTGCCAGACGTCGGCGACCTCGTCGAGCGGCACCCATGCGCCCAGCCGCACCGCGAGCTTCGGGTTGGTGGACAGCCCGCCGCCGACGTGCAGGTCGAAGCCGGGACCGTGCTCGGGGTGGTCGACGCCGACGAAGGAGACGTCGTTGACCTCGTGGGCGACGTCCTGCTGCCCGGAGATCGCGGTCTTGAACTTGCGGGGGAGGTTGGCCAGCGACCTGTCCCCGATGAACCGCTGGACGATCTCGTCGATGGCCGGGGTGCCGTCGATGATCTCGTCGGCGGAGATGCCCGCGACCGGTGAGCCGAGCACGACGCGCGGGCAGTCGCCGCAGGCCTCGGTGGTGGAGAGGTCGACGGCCTCGAGCCGGCGCCAGATCTCGGGGACGTCCTCGACGCGGATCCAGTGCATCTGGATGTTCTCGCGGTCGGTGACGTCGGCGGTGTCGCGGCCGAAGGTCTGGGAGATCTCGCCGATGACCCGGAGCTGCTCGGTGGTCAGACCACCGCCGTCGACGCGCACGCGCATCATGAAGTGCGGCGCGTCGAGCAGCTCCTCGTCGACGTGGCCGGTGTCGGTGCCGGGGAAGCCCTGGGCGCGCTGCGTGTAGAGGCCCATCCACCGGAAGCGCCCGCGCAGGTCGGCCGGGTCGATCGAGTCGAAGCCGCGGTGGGCGTAGATGTTCTCGATCCGCGCCCGCACGTTGAGCGGGTGGTCGTCCTTCTTGGACTGCTCGTTCTTGTTCAGCGGCTCGCGGTACCCCAGCGCCCACTGGCCCTCGGCCTTCCCCTTGCGCGCTCGCGCGGGCTTCGGCTTCGGCTTCACGGCTGCGTCCTCGGTCGCCCCGGGGTGTCGCAGCGGGGTGGTCTCCGCAGCCAGAGATCCTCTCTTGGCTGACTCCTCGGAGGTCGCAGCCTTCTCGGACGACGGGGCGCCGGAACTTGCGGCCATGGTTCGGGGTTCCTCCGGGTGGTGCACGGACGCGCGCGGGCACGACGAGGATGAGGCCTCGTGGTGGGGGCGCGCGGAGTCCGCTCGGGCGTGGTGGCGGGGGCTCGCGCTCAGCAAGCCCGGCAGAGCGCGCTGGCCTGGCGCTCGAGGTCGACGTGACGTCGACTCACGAGCAGGTCGCCAGGCGCAGACATGCCCACAACCCTGCCACGAGCAGGGCCTCCGTTTCCACGTGAGCTTGCGCGCTCACTACTGGGCGAAGGGCACCGCGGCCGGCCTCGCGTCGACGGTCCCGGCCGGGTGCGACCACAGACCGCGCCGGCCCAGCTCGGGCAGCACGCCCTCGCCGACCCAGTACGCCTCCTCCAGGTGGGGGTGGCCGGACAGGACGAACTCGCTGATCCCCAGGTCGTGGTACTCCTGGATGCGGTCGGCGACCTCGGCGTGGCTGCCGACGAGCGCCGTGCCCGCCCCGCCGCGCACCAGCCCGACGCCGGCCCAGAGGTTCGGCGCGACCTCGAGGTCGGCGGCGGTCTTGGTGCCCCCGGCGTGCAGCGCGCGCATGCGCTTCTGCCCCTCGGACTCGCTCTGCGACAGGCCCGCCTGCACCTGCTCGATCATCTCGTCGGGGATGCCCTCGAGGTACTTCTCGGCCTGCGCCCAGGCGGCGTCGGAGGTGTCGCGGGTGATGACGTGCAGGCGGATGCCGAACCGCACCTCGCGGCCCTGCGTCGCGGCCAGCCCGCGGATCCACTCGATCTTCTCGCGGACCTGCTCGGGTGGCTCGCCCCAGGTCAGGTACACGTCGACGTGCTGGGCGGCGACCTCGCCCGCCTTCGGCGACGAGCCGCCGAAGTAGACCGGCGGCACCGGGTCGGGCACGCGGGTCAGCGCCGCCTCGTCGACGTGGATCTGCTCGCCGTGCAGCGTCACCGTCTCGCCGGCCCACAGCCGGCGGACGACGTCGAGGAACTCGCCGGTGCGGACGTAGCGGTCGTCCTTGCCGAGGTAGTCGCCGTACGCCTTCTGCTCGCTGGGCTCGCCGCCGGTGACGACGTTGAGCAGCAGGCGGCCCTGTGAGTGCCGCTGGAACGTGGCGGCCTGCTGCGCGGCGAGGGTGGGGGAGAGGACCCCGGGCCGGAACGCCACGAGGAACTTCAGGCGCTCGGACTCGGCGACGAGCATCGCCGTGGTCAGCCACGCGTCCTCGCACCACGCCCCGGTGGGCGTGAGGGCGCCCTCGAAGCCGACGGTCTCGGCGGCGCGGGCGATCTGGGCGAGGTAGCCGATCTCCGCGGGCCGCACGGCGTCCGCCGACGTGGTGGCCACGCCGTGACCGCCGCCGACGAGGCCGCGCGAGTCGCCGTAGGTGGGCAGGAACCAGTGGGCGGTGAGGCTCATGGGTCTCCTAGAGCGTCTCGAGGGGCTGTGCCCGCAGGGCGGCGACGGCGCTGACGACACCGGCGAGCGCGAGGTACCCCGCCGCGTACCAGGGCGTGCCGCCGCCGAGGGCGAGCAGGGAGGTCAGGATCAGCGGGGTGAGGCCGGAGGCGTAGATGCCGCCGCCCTGGAAGGCCAGCGACATGCCGGTGTAGCGGGTGCGGGTCGGGAACACCTCGGCGAACAGCGTCGACTCCGCGCCGCTGGACAGCCCGTACGACAGCCCGAGCATCACGACCAGGGCGACGGCGAGCAGGGCGACCGACCCCGTGCTGATCAGGGCGAAGGCCGGGAAGACGCCGACGACGAGCACCACGCACCCGATCGCGAACACCTTGCCGCGCCCGATCCGGTCGCCCCAGGCGCCGGCGAGCGGCACGACCGCGGCGCTCGCCACCGCGGCCACCGTGACGGCGACGAGCACCTCGGTGCGCGGCATCTTCAGCGTCGCGACCGCGTAGGTCAGGACGAAAACACCCCAGGTGTTGAAGGAGGCGCCCTCGGCCCAGCGCGCGAGCAGGGTCCAGCCGAGGTTGCGCCGCGACGGGGCGTCACGTACGACGTCGACGGCAGGCACCCGCGAGGTCTCCGCGGCGGCCTGCATGCGGCGGAACGCCGGCGTCTCCATCACCGCGAGCCGCACGACGAGCCCGACGCCGACGAGCACGAGGCTCGCGATGAACGCGACCCGCCAGCCCCAGGAGAGGAAGGCGGCGTCGTCCATGACCAGCCCGAGCAGCGCGAACACGCCCGTCCCGAGCGCGAGCCCGAGCCCCAGCCCGATCTGCGGGGTGGAGCCGTAGAGGCCGCGCTTGCCGTCCGGGGCGTACTCGACGGCCATGAGCACCGCGCCGCCCCACTCACCGCCGATCGCGACGCCCTGGATGATCCGCAGCAGCACGAGTAGGACCGGGGCGGCGACGCCGATCGCGGCGTAGGTCGGCAGGAACCCGATGCCCGCGGTCGCGAGGCCGGTCAGCGCCATGGTCACGATCAGCGTCTCGCGCCGGCCGACCCGGTCGCCGATGTGGCCGAAGATCAGCCCGCCGATGGGGCGGGCGACGAAGCCGATCGCGAACGTCGCGAACGACAGCAGCGTCGCCACCGTCGGGTCGCCGTCACCGTAGAACAGCTGCGGGAAGACGATGCCCGCGGCCGTCGCGAACAGGAAGAAGTCGTACCACTCGATCGTCGTGCCGATGAGGCTCGCGATCAGCACCGTGCGCGGGCTGGTGGTGTCCTGCTGGTCGACGGCGGGCGTGGCGGTGGTCATGGGTGTCCTCTGCGGTGGCGTGCGGGCGGGGCCTCAGCACGCCGGGCAGAGGGCGCTCTCGAGCCGTCCGAGATCCACGTGGCGCCGGGCCACGAGGAGCAGACGGTGAGCGCGCACGGACCGACCGTGCCATCACCGATCAGGAGGTTCCACCGGGAACGCGCCGCTCGTGACGTTCACCGCATCGGGGTGTACGAGATGTCAGCGGCGTGGCGTCGCTGTCATCCAGTGTCCGTAACGCCACGCGCTCACGGGCGGACGCACTCGTAGGTCACGGGCACCTCGGGTCCGTGGTCGATCACCTCGAAGGCGTCGACGGGCAGGTCGGCGAACGACTGCGCGTCGATCCGAGCTCTGCCCACTTCGCCGTGCTCGACCGGTCGTCGGCGAACGTCAGCGCGATCTCGCCGCCGTCGGACAGGTACATCCCGTAGGTCCGCAGTGCCGTGATCACGACCCGCTCCTGCTCGCCGTAGGCCGCGGTCCCAGACGACGTAGCCGCCCGCGGTGAGCCGTCGCCCGCCTGCGTGCCCTGGTAGATCTCGTAGAGCCGCCGGGCGCCCGGGGCGGCGACCAGCAGGTGGCAGTCCTCGGTGGCCGCGTCGCAGGTCAGGTCCTGCGAGCTCTCCATGACAGCGCCCGCGGGCACCAGCATGTCCGCCGGCAGCGGGTCGCAGTCGACGCCGCCGTAGCAGTACTCCGGGGCGCCGGTCACGGTCATGCGCGGGGTGTCGGGCGCCGCGGTCCGCACCGGCATCGCGAAGTCGATCTGGAACACGCCGCCGTTGCCCCACCCGCCGGCGTCGTCCAGCGCCGCCAGGATCGTGGGGCTGCGCTCGGACGCGGGCGCGCCGGAGACGTCCGCGGGTCCAGGGCTGGGAGCCGCTGAACAGGGCTCCGCCGGTGGTCTGCGGGGGCGCCGGTGGCTCTGATGACCGTGACGGCGCGACCCCGCACGACGCGAGCGCGAGGACGGCGACGGTGCAGGTCAGGGACGTACGCTGCGTCCTCCCCACGGCCGTCGACGCTAGCGCCCCGGAGATCGTGGACGACTACGGCACAGCACGCGCCGAACCACTGCACGGTGCTGGCGCAGAATGGATCCGTGCCCTCCGTCCCCCCCTCCGGCGAGCCGGCTCCGCCCGACGGCGCGCTGCCGCCGTCGTCGCTGGCCGGGCTCGGCGCGCGGCCGTTCGGGGTGTACGTGCACGTGCCGTTCTGCGCGACGCGCTGCGGTTACTGCGACTTCAACACCTACACGGCGTCCGACCTCGGGCTCACGTCCTCCGAGGACCCTGCCTCGCCCGCCTCCTGGCTCGAGGGCCTGCGCCGCGAGCTCGACCTCGCCGCCCGGGTGCTGGGGGGCCCGCCGCCCGCCGACACCGTCTTCCTCGGCGGCGGGACGCCCTCCCTGCTCGGCGCCGAGGGCCTGGTCGCGGTGCTCGACGCCGTCCGCGCGTCGTTCGGCCTGCGGCCCGGCGCCGAGGTGAGCACCGAGGCCAACCCCGAGTCGACCACCCCCGAGCTGCTCGCCGCGATCGCGGACGCCGGCTACACGCGCCTGTCGCTGGGGATGCAGTCCGACGTCGACCACGTGCTCGCCGTCCTCGACCGGCGGCACACGCCCGGTGCCGCAGTGGCGGTGGTGCGAGAAGCGCTGGAGGCCGGGTTGACCCACGTCAACCTCGACCTCATCTACGGCACGCCGACCGAGTCCGACGACGACCTGCGCCGCTCGCTCGACGCCGTCCTCGCCTCGGGTGCGGACCACGTGTCGGCGTACGGGCTGATCGTCGAGGAGGGCACGGCGCTGGCGCGGCGGATCGCGCGCGGCGACGTGCCGATGCCCGACGACGACGTGCTCGCCGACCGCTACGAGATCGTCGACGACGTCCTCTCGGCGGCCGGGTTCGGGTGGTACGAGGTGTCGAACTGGGCGCGCTCGGACGACGCCCGCTGCCGCCACAACCTGGGCTACTGGGGTGGCGGCGACTGGTGGGGCGCCGGCCCGGGCGCGCACTCGCACGTCGGCGGGACGCGCTGGTGGAACGTCCGCCACCCCGCGCGCTACTCAGCGGCGCTGGCGGAGGGGCGCTCGCCGGCCGAGGCGCGCGAGCGCGTCACACCGGACGAGGCGCACCTGGAGCAGGTGCTGCTCGAACTGCGCACGGTCGACGGCCTGGCCGTCTCGGCGCTCGACCCCGTCGGGCGCGACGCCGGCGACGAGGCGGCCCGCGACGGCCTGCTCGACCCCGCGCGCTGGGCCGACGGCCGCGCCGTCCTCACCCGGCGCGGACGCCTGCTCGCCGACGGCGTGGCCATCGCGCTCGCGGGAGCCTGAGGCTCGGGAACTTTCGCGATCACTGGCTGGTATCGCTCGTCAGGCGAGCGATACCAGCCAGTAACCGCTGGCGGAGCCTGCTCCTCACCGCCCGGCGCGCTCGGGTCCGCGGAGGTCGGGGGCCGGCGGCCAGGCGTCGGTGCCCTTCATCGGGTGCGTGATCGGGTAGCGACCAGGAAGCGGGCGACGGCGTTCTCGACGCGTCGGCCGTGCGGTGTCGGTTCCCGGTCGGGCCCGGTGATCTCGGAGGAGAGCTCGTCGGCCGGAACGTCCTCGACCTGTTCGCGGATGGCCATCGAGGGCGTCTTCTCGGCCTCCCACGCGTTGGAGGAGACCGGGCGCCCGCGCGCCGTGATCGGGTTCACCTGACAGCGGCCCGACCCGCGCCCGTGCACATTGTATGCTGTCAACAGTCGACCGGGTTCGGGGTCGCCGTCCGAGTGGAGAGCCAGCGATGTCAGCACCCACGGCCGCGGGCAGTCGGATCGCCCGTCCGGTGCCGCTGCGCGAGAGCGTCTACGACGCGATCCTCGACATGATCGTGAACCGCGAGCTCCAGCCCGGTCAGCACCTCGTGGAGAACGAGCTCGCGGGCAGGCTCGGCGTCTCCCGCCAGCCGGTGCGCGAAGCCCTGCAGCGTCTCGAGAACGAGGGCTGGGTCGACCTGCGGCCCGGCCACGGTGCGTTCGTGCACGCCCCCACCGTCGGCGAGGCCGAGCAGCTGCTCGCCGTCCGCGCCCTGCTCGAGACCGAGTCCGCCCGCCTCGCGGCGGAGAACGCCGGCGAGGAGGACGTCGAGCGGTTGCGCGAGCTCTGCCGCCACGGCGTCGAGGCGCTCGAGAGCGGCGACGTCCCCGAGGTCGTCACCACCAACGCCCACCTGCACCGTACGGTCACCCGCGCCACGGGCAACGACGTCCTCGTCGAGCTCGCCGCCCAGGTCGACCGCCGCGTGCGCTGGCTCCACACGCCGGTCGCGCGCGGGCGCGGTGCGCAGTCCTGGACCGAGCACGCGTCGCTGATCGAGGCCATCGCCGCCCGCGACGGCGACCGCGCCGCGGCGCTCATGCGCGAACACCTCGAGCACACGCGCCGGTCCTATCTCGACCAGAGCTGACCCGACATCCCCGCCGCGCATCGACGCGCGGCGTCGGGGCCGTACGCACGACCACCCACGGGTAGACCCGGGGGGAGGCGTGCGCCCACTACCCAAGGAGGTATCCATGCCGACGCTGAAGTCGTTCCTCGGTTCCCTGTCGCGGCTCCCTCGCGGCGCGTCTGCTGATGGCCGCTCGCTCGGCCTCGGTCTGGCCGGCGCGCTGCGGGCCCAGCAGGAGCAGGCCTGCCGGGACGAGGACCGCCGCGTGCAGCAGATCGCGACACGCACCGAGACCACCCACTGAGACTCACGCGCTTCGGGGCAGCGGCCGGTCGCTGATCCGGTGGTCGAGCAGGTCGACGACGGCGCCGAGGGCCCGCAGTGTCGGCACCGGCGCGCCCGTCAGGTCGGCCGGCTCGACCACCGCGGCCAGGAGCACGTCCAGCTCCATCGGTCGGCCGCGCTCGAGGTCCTGGAGCGTGGACGTCTTGTGTGGGCCCGGTGCGCTTCGCGCCGGCGAGACGTCTCGACACCGAGACCTCCGGGTGGCACCCGAGCCGGGCCGCCACCTCCAGGGTCTCCTCCGTCAACGTGGCGACGAGGTCGCGCGTGCCGGGATGCCGGCAGCTCTCGGTCATCGTCGCCCGCGTCAGCGCGCTGATCGGGTTGAACGCGATGTTCCCCATCAGCTTGATCCAGATGTCCGGCCGCAGGTCGACGCCCTCGTGGGCCCCGTGACCCCGTGGAAGTACCGGCCTTGAGGCCGAGGGCGACGCCGAGGACGACGCCGAGGACGACGTGGTCGACCGGCCCCACCTCGGCAGGGTCGTCGACGGCATGCGGACGAGCCGTGACGTCCCCGCGCGGGCTGCGCACCTCCACGCCCCGCTCACGCAGCACGGCGAGGTGGGCACCCCCGGCGATCAGGTGAACCTCGGCCCCCGTGCGAGTGAGGCTCGCTCCGACGTACGCGCGGATCGCTCCGGCACCCAGCACAGCGACCCTCACGGCCCTCTCCCGTCCACGCCGACGGGGATGCAGTATGCAGTATGCGACCACACGGTCAAGTCCGACGTCGCTCTGGACATCGCTCGACCGGACGAGTACGAACGGGGCCCATACGGTATGCAGTATGGCGTCCACCGCCAGTGACCTGAGGAGTTGACGCTGACGATGACCCAGACCATCCCCACGAGCGCCGCCGCGAACGGGGCCTCTGGCGCGGCGTCACCGGAAGAGATCTCGGGCGGACACCTGGTGGCGAAGGCCCTCAGGGCCGAGGGCGTGGACACGATCTTCACGCTGTGCGGCGGGCACATCATCGACATCTACGACGGTTGCGTGGACGAGGGCATCGACGTCGTCGACGTCCGCCACGAGCAGGTCGCCGCCCACGCCGCGGACGGCTACGCGCGGGTCACCGGGACCCCGGGCTGCGCCGTGGTGACCGCGGGCCCGGGTACGAGCGACGCGATCACCGGCGTCGCCAACGCGTTCCGCGCCGAGAGCCCGATGCTGCTCATCGGGGGCCAGGGCGCGCTCAGCCAGCACAAGATGGGGTCCCTGCAGGACCTGCCCCACGTCGACATGATGTCGCCGATCACCAAGTTCGCGGCGACGGTGCCCGGCACCGCCCGGGCGGCGGACATGGTCTCGATGGCGTTCCGCGAGTGCTTCCACGGCGCACCGGGGCCGAGCTTCCTCGAGATCCCCCGCGACGTCCTCGACGCCAAGGTCCCCGCCGACCAGGCGCGCATCCCCGCCGCCGGCGGCTACCGGGCCTCCGCGCGCTCGGTGGGCGACCCGGCCGCGATCGAGCGGCTCGCCGACCTGCTCGCCCGTTCGGAGAAGCCCTGCATCCTGCTCGGCAGCCAGGTCTGGGGCTGCCGCGCCACCGACGACGCCGTCCGCTTCGTCCGCGAGGCACGGGTCCCGGCGTTCATGAACGGCGCCGGGCGCGGCACGCTCCCGCCGGGCGACCCGCTGCACTTCCAGCTCGCCCGCAAGCACGCGTTCGCCGAGGCCGATCTGATCATCATCCTGGGCGCGCCGTTCGACTTCCGGATGGGCTACGGCACGCGGCTCTCGCACGCCGCGAACGTCGTCCAGATCGACCTCGACTACCGCACCGTCGGCAAGAACCGCGACATCGACCTGGGCATCGTCGGCGACGCCGGCAGCGTCCTGGCCGCGGTCACCGACGCGCTGAGCGGACGCACCACCACCGGCGTCGAGGCGCGCAAGGCCTGGATCGACGAGCTGCGCGGGGTGGAGGATGCGGCCTACCGGAAGCGCCTGGCCCGACAGCTCTCCGACGACGCCCCGATCGACCCCTACCGGCTCGTCCACGAGATCAACGAGTTCCTCACCGAGGACTCGATCTACATCGGCGACGGCGGCGACATCGTCACCTTCTCCGGGCAGGTCGTGCAGCCCAAGTCGCCCGGCCACTGGATGGACCCGGGGCCGCTGGGCACGCTCGGCGTCGGGGTCCCGTTCGCGATGGCGGCGAAGAAGGCCCGCCCGGGCAAGGAGGTCGTCTGCCTCTTCGGCGACGGCGCGTTCAGCCTCACCGGTTGGGACTTCGAGACGATGGTGCGCTTCGGGCTGCCGTTCGTCGGGATCGTCGGCAACAACTCGTCGATGAACCAGATCCGCTACGGCCAGGCCGCGAAGTACGGGGTGGACCGCGCGCGGGTCGGCAACACCCTCGGCGACGTCCCGTACGACAAGTTCGCCACCATGCTCGGTGGGTACGGCGAAGAAGTGCGCGACCCGGCCGACATCGCCCCTGCGCTGCAGCGTGCCCGCGAATCCGGGAAACCGTCGCTGATCAATGTCTGGGTCGATCCCGAGGTCTACGCGCCCGGAACCATGAACCAGACGATGTACAAGTAGCCGGAGGGCCGTGACGTGAACAAAGCACTGGACGGCGTTCGTGTCCTGGACATGACCCACGTGCAGTCGGGTCCCTCCGCCACGCAGATCCTCGCCTGGTTGGGCGCGGACGTGGTGAAGGTGGAGGCCACCACGGGGGACATCACCCGAACGCAGCTGCGCGACGTCCCCGACGTCGACAGCCTCTATTTCACGATGCTCAACTGCAACAAGCGCAGCATCACGCTGAACATGAAGTCCGACCGCGGCAAGGAACTGTTCACCGACCTCGTGACGCGCTCCGACGTCCTGGTCGAGAATTTCGGGCCCGGCGCGGTGGACCGGATGGGGTTCACCTGGGACCGCCTCCGGGAGATCAACCCGCGCCTGGTCTACGCCTCCATCAAGGGATTCGGCGACGGGCCGTACACGCATTTCAAGGCCTACGAGGTCGTCGCCCAGGCGATGGGCGGGTCGATGAGCACCACGGGGTTCCCCGACGGACCGCCGCTGGCCACCGGGGCGCAGATCGGCGACTCCGGCACCGGTATCCACGCGGTGGCGGGCATCCTCGCCGCGCTGCTCCAGCGCGAGCAGACCGGCAAGGGCCAGCGCGTGTCGGTGGCCATGCAGCACGCGGTGCTCAACCTGTGCCGGGTCAAGCTGCGCGACCAGCAGCGCCTGACCCACGGACCGCTCGCGGAGTACCCGAACGACGAGTTCGGCGCGGAGGTGCCGCGCTCGGGCAACGCGTCCGGCGGTGGGCAGCCCGGCTGGGCGGTGCGCTGCGCACCGGGCGGGCCGAACGACTACGTCTACGTGATCGTCCAGCCCGCCGGCTGGGCGCCGATCGCCGAGCTCATCGGCCGCCCGGAGCTCGCCGAGGACCCGGAGTGGGCCACGCCCGCGGCGCGTCTGCCGAAGCTGGACAAGATGTTCCAGATGATCGAGGAGTGGTCCTCGAACCACGGCAAGTGGGACGTCCTGGCCGCGCTCAACGCCCACAACATCCCGTGCGGGCCGATCCTCTCGACCAAGGAGCTCGTCGAGGACTCCTCGCTCGCGGACAACAACATGATCGTCACCGTCGACCACCCGCAGCGCGGCTCGTTCGCGACCGTCGGCTGCCCGATCAAGCTCTCCGACTCTCCGGTCAAGGTCGAGACCTCACCGCTGCTCGGCCAGCACAACGAGGACGTCTACCAGAAGGAGCTCGGGCTCGACGCCGACGCGTACGCCGAGCTCGTGTCGAACGGGGTGATCTGAGATGTCGTACGACCGCGACGCCGTGCGGGAGGTCCTGGAGAAGGCCCGAGCCGAGAACCGCACCGCGCTGACCGCCCCGGAGGGCCGCCACCTCTGCGAGGCCTACGGGATCCCCACGCCCGGCGAGGGCCTCGCCACCTCCGCCGACCAGGCGGTCACCCTGGCCGCCGACCTCGGGGGACCGGTGGCGATGAAGATCGTCTCGCCGGAGATCCTCCACAAGACCGACGCAGGTGGTGTCCGCGTCGGCGTGGCGGGCGAGGCCGAGGTCCGGGAGGCCTTCGAGGCCATCGTCGCGAACGCCCGCGCCTACGCCCCCTCCGCCGCGATCGACGGAGTCCAGGTGCAGCAGATGCTCGCCGGGGGTCAGGAGGTGATCGTCGGCGCGACCACCGACCCGTCCTTCGGCAAGGTCGTGGTGTTCGGGCTCGGCGGCGTGCTCGTCGAGGTCCTCAAGGACGTGACGTTCCGCCTCGCCCCGGTGGACGGGACGACGGCCCGCGGCATGCTCGACGACATCGGGGCGGCGGACCTGCTGCGCGGTGTCCGGGGCGCCGAGGCGGCCGACGCCGTCGCGCTCGCGGACATCATCCGCCGGGCGTCCGAGCTGGTCACCGACTTCCCGGAGATCCGCGAGCTCGACCTGAACCCGGTCTTCGCCCGCGCCGACGGGGCGACCGCCGCCGACGTCCGCGTGATGCTGGACGGCTCCGCGGTCACCGCGCCGCCGCAGTACTCCCCCGAGGAGATGCTGGAGACGATGACGCGCCTGATGCGCCCGCGCTCGGTCGCGGTCATCGGAGCGTCGGCCGAGAAGGGCAAGATCGGCAACTCGGTGATGCGGAACCTCGTCGACGGCGGGTTCGCCGGCGACATCTTCCCCATCAACCCCAAGGCCGACGAGATCCTCGGCCGCAAGGCCTACGCGAGCGTCTCCGACATCCCCGGCGAGGTCGACGTCGCCGTGTTCGCGGTCCCGGCCAGGTTCGTCGTCGGGGCCGTCGCGGAGGTCGGGCGCAAGGGCATCCCGGTCGCGGTCCTCATCCCGTCCGGCTTCGCCGAGACCGGCCAGGTCGAGCTCCAGGAGGAGCTCGTGGCCACCGCCGCCGAGCACGGGGTGCGCCTGCTGGGGCCGAACATCTACGGCTACTACTCCACGCACCAGGACCTGTGTGCGACGTTCTGCACGCCGTACGACGTCAAGGGCGGGGTCGCGCTGACCTCGCAGAGCGGCGGCATCGGCATGGCGATCCTCGGGTTCGCCCGCAGCACCGCCATGGGCGTCTCGGCGATCGTCGGGCTCGGCAACAAGTCCGACGTCGACGAGGACGACCTGCTGACCTACTTCGAGGCCGACGCCGATACGCAGTGCATCGCCATGCACCTCGAGGACCTCAAGGACGGCGCGTCGTTCGTGCGCACCGCGCAGCGGGTCACCCGCTCGAAGCCGGTGGTCGTGCTCAAGGCCGGCCGGACCGCGCTCGGCGCGCGGGCGGCCGGGTCGCACACCGGCGCGCTGGCCGGCGACGACAAGGTCTACGACGACATCCTGCGCCAGGCCGGCGTCGTGCGGGCGCCGGGCCTGAACGACATGCTCGAGTACGCGCGGGGCCTGCCCGTCCTGCCCACGCCGCAGGGCGAGAACGTCGTCATCATCACCGGCGCCGGCGGGTCCGGGGTGCTGCTCACCGACGCCTGCGTCCACAACGGCCTGCGCCTCATGAGCATCCCGCCGGACCTCGACGAGTCGTTCCGCGCGTTCATCCCGCCCTTCGGTGCCGCGGGCAACCCCATCGACATCACCGGTGGCGAGCCCCCGAGCACCTACGAGGCGACGATCCGGCTCGGGTTGGAGGACCCGCGCATCCACGCGCTGGTCCTCGGCTACTGGCACACGATCGTCACCCCGCCGATGGTGTTCGCCGAGCTCACCGCCCGCGTGGTCGCCGAGGCCCGGGCCGCCGGCATCGACAAGCCCGTCGTCGCCTCCCTGGCCGGCGACACCGAGGTGGAGCAGGCCAGCTCCTACCTCTACGACCGCGGTGTCGTCGCCTACCCGTACACGACCGAGCTGCCCGTCGCGGTGCTCGGCGCCAAGTACCGGTGGGCCCGGGCCGCCGGCCGGATCCCCACGCCCGCCCGCACGGCCTGACCGTCCGGTGCCGGTCGGCCGCGCTCGGGCCGGCCGGCACCGGGTCCGCACGCGACGGAGGTGTCACCGCCCCGCACGACCGCTTCGCCTCATCGGAGACTCATCGTGACCGCCTACGAAAGTCCTGACTCCTCAGTTCCCTCCACCACCAGCGAGACGCCCGACGACGGGCGGGTGTGGGCCGCGGGTGGGCTCGAGCCGATGCCCATCCGGAAGCTGCCCTCGGCCCCGCCGTCGATCCACGTGCTCGGCCCGACCGTGTTCCTCATCGCGCTCGGCGTCGGCATGGGCGAGTCCTACATGTGGCCCCGGCTGGTCCTGCTGTTCGGGCCGGACATCCGGTGGCTCTTCCTCATCGGCGTGACCCTGCAGGCCGTCGTCATGCTCGAGATGGCCCGGTACGCCATGGCCACCGGCGAGAGCATCTTCATGGGTGCCGCCCGCGTGGCCAAACCGTTGATGTGGTTCTTCTTCGTCACCGCGATCCTCGTCTACATCTGGCCTGGCCACCTCTCGGCGGGCGCCGCGGCGTTCGAGGAGCTGACCGGCATCCCGTGGCAGGCCTCGGCCGTGGTCGGGATGCTCCTGGTCGGGGTGATCTTCAGCCTGGCCCGGGTGATCTACCCCCTGCTGGAGGGCATCCTCGGCATCTCCATCGGCCTGCTGGTCCTCGGCACGTCGGTCATCGCCTCCATCGTCGGCACCTGGGCCGACCTCGCCGGCACCCTCGGCGGGATGTTCGCCTTCGGGTACTTCCCCGACGGGGCGTTCTCCCCGGAGTGGTTCCCGGTCATCGTCGGCGCCTGTGCGTTCGCCGGGCCGTCGGGCATGCAGCAGATGTGGTACACGCTCCAGCTGCGCGACAGCGGTGCGGGCATGGGCGCCTACATCCCGAAGGTCCGCGGCCTGCGGCACGCGAGCGAGCAGGAGGAGATGCCATCGCGCGGCTTCATGTTCGACACCGCGGACCCGGCCGAGATGCAGAAGTGGCGGGGCTGGCGGCGTTGGGTCACGTTCGACGCCGTCGTGCTCTTCTGGGGCATCACGATGCTGGTGACGATCTCGTTCACGATCCTCGCCTCGGCCGCGAGCCGGCAGAGCCCCGACGTCATCGCGCTGTTGCAGGCCGGTGAGCAGGACGCGGCGCTCAACGCGATGTCGGCGTCGTTCGCCTCGGCGGGCAGCCCGATCCTCGGCGGCGTCTTCCTCGGGTTCATCGCACTGATCGGTCTCAACGCGACGCTCGGCCTGTTCGACTCGTTCTCGCGCGGGCAGTCCGACATGACCTACCACTTCGTCCCCGGCGCGAAGCGCTTCCGGGTGTCGTACATCTACGCGGCATTCCTGTGGGGCGTCATCATCTTCGGCATCCTGATCCTGCTGTTCGGCCCGGCCGACGGCCCGGAGGGCATTCTCGACACCCTCGCGTTCCTCTCGACGTTCGCGATGGGCTCGTACTGCGTGGTGCTGCTGCTGGTGAACAACCGCATGCTGCCCAAGCCGATCCGTCCGAAACCGTGGACGAACGTCGTGATCGGACTGGGCGCGGTGTTCTACCTGGGCATGCTGCTCTTCAGCCTCGTGAGGTTCGGGGTGGTGGTGGGCTGATGTCCCGCGCGCGTTCCCTCGCGGAGTTCGCCGTCCCGGCCGCGGCCTGCGGCGCCCTCGGCGGCCTGGTCGTCGGCGTCCTCACCGCGACGGTCGGCTACCCGCTGAGCTGGGCGGCGGCCGGCGCCGTCGCCCTCGGACTCCCGCTGGCGCTCCTCGGCGGGGGGTACGGGGCGCTGGTGGGGGCCGGTCGGGTACGGACCGGGGTGTTCGCCCCGGCCGCCCTCTACTGGCTGATCGGCTTCCCGCTCGCCCGGTTCCTGCACGCCACCCTGACGCCGGTGCTGGCGGGCGGGGAGCCCACGGTACCCGCCGACGTCGTGGCCTTCCTGGCGTTCCAGGGACTGGTCAGCGTCGGCTTCGCGGTCGGTTTCGTCTGGCTCCACGAACGGTTCCTGCCGCACTGGTTGCGGCGCATCAAGGGTCACAACCCCGCTGCGCGACGGGTGTTCGACGCTGCGGCCGCCCAGGCCGAGGCGATGGCGACCGCGCGCGATCGGGAGCGAGCCCGCGAACGGGCCCGGCGGGGCGGCGCCCGCCCTCGCTCGCGGTCCTGACCCGAACCTCCGGAGGAACGCATGACTGTCCCGGTCTGGCTCTGGTTCGTCACGATCGGCGGATTCATCGCGATCATCGCGTTCGATTTCGTCCTGGTGTCGCGCAATCCGCACGAACCGTCGCTGCGCGAGTCGGCGCTCTGGGTCGCGTTCTACGTCGCGCTGGCGGCGCTGTTCGGCCTGGGCCTGCTCGCGACGACCGGCAGCCGGTACTCCGGTGAGTTCTTCGCGGGCTGGATCACGGAGTACTCGCTGTCGATGGACAACCTGTTCGTGTTCGTCCTGATCTTCGGGGCGTTCGCGGTCCCCAAGCAGTACCGGCAGAAGGTGCTGCTGATCGGCATCGCACTCGCCCTGGTCCTGCGCGGCGCGTTCATCGGCGTCGGCGCCGAGCTGATCTCCCGCTTCGACTGGATCTTCTACGTCTTCGGCGCCTTCCTCATCATCACGGCGTGGAAGCTGATCCGGCCCGGGAGCGACGAGACGGAGTTCAACGAGAACATCGCGCTGCGTGCCGTCCGGCGGGTGATCCCGTCGACCACGGAGTACGACCGGGCGGCCCTGACCATGAGGAAGGACGGGCGCCGGCTGGCGACGCCGATGCTGCTGGTCATGTTCGCGATCGGCACCACCGACGTGATCTTCGCGCTCGACTCCATCCCGGCGATCTTCGGGCTGACCCGGGAGTCGTACCTCGTGTTCACGGCGAACGCCTTCGCGCTGATGGGCCTGCGGCAGCTGTTCTTCATCATCGGCGGCCTCCTCGACCGGCTCGTCTACCTCAGCGTCGGCCTCGCGGTCATCCTCGGCTTCATCGGCGCGAAGATGGTCCTCGAGGCCCTGCACCGGGAGGGCGTCTCCTGGGCGCCCGAGATCGGGATCGCGGTGTCCCTGGGCGTCATCCTCGGGACGCTGACGATCACGACGGTCGCGAGCCTGATCAGGTCGCGGCGGCACTCCTCGGCGCCGTTGCCCGGGTCCGTGGACGGCGCCGCCGACGAGCACGAGGAGGTGTCGGCCGGCGTCGGCCGAGGCGGCGAGGCCAGGGCCGACGACTGACGCCCGGGGGTTACTGGCTGGTATCGCTCGCCCGGCGAGCGATACCAGCCAGTAACCGTGTGCCGGGACCCGGTCGTCCCGGCGCACGGACGCCGGGGCCCGCCTCGCTTACCATGGACGGTCGGACCCGACGGGCACATCCGGGAGGTGGACGCGGTGAACGCCGAGGAGCGCCGCGTCGCCGTCCTGCGCGCGATCGTCGCGGACTTCGTCGCCACCAACGAGCCGGTCGGCTCCAAGGCGATCGTCGAGCGTCACAACCTCGGCGTCTCGAGCGCTACGGTGCGCAACGACATGGCGGCGCTCGAGGAGGACGGCTACATCGCCCAGCCCCACACCAGCGCCGGGCGCATCCCCACCGACAAGGGCTACCGCCTCTTCGTCGACCGGTTGCACCAGGTCAAGCCGCTCTCGGCCGCGGAGCGCCGGGCGATCACCCAGTTCCTCGAGGGCGCGGTCGACCTCGACGACGTCCTCAAGCGCAGCGTGCGGATGCTCGCGCAGCTCACGCGGCAGGTCGCGGTCATCCAGTACCCGACGCTGACGCGCTCGACGGTGCGCCACCTCGAGGTGGTGCGGCTGACGCCGGCGCGGCTGATGCTCGTGCTGATCACCGACACGGGCCGGGTCGACCAACGCGTGGTCGACCTCGGCGACGTCCTCGACGAGGAGGACGTGTCGCGGCTGCGCGCACTGCTCAACAACGCGCTGGTCGGACAGCCGCTCGCGACGGCGTCGGCGCGGATGTCCGAGCTGCCCGACGACGCCCCGGCCGGTCTGCGCTCGCCGCTGCTCAGCGTGGCCGCGGTGCTGCTGGAGGCCCTGCTGGAGCGTCCGGAGGAGCGCCTGGTGCTCGGCGGCACGGCCAACCTGACCCGGGCGGGCACCGACGCCTCGACGTTGCGAGGCATGCTGGAGGCGCTGGAGGAGCAGGTGGTGGTCCTGCGCCTGCTGACGTCGGCGAGCGACCCGGAGACGGTGACGGTGCGGATCGGCGAGGAGAACGAGTCCGAGGACCTGTGGACCGCGTCCACGGTGTCGATCGGGTACGGAGCCCTATCTTCTCACGGGCAGGGAACGACCGCCCTGGGCGGCATGGGGGTCGTGGGACCGACGCGGATGGACTACCCCAGCGCGATCGCGGCGGTGCGTGCGGTGGCGCGCTACGTCGGTGAGATCGTCGGGGGACGCTGAGCGCTGCTCCTGGCGGGCGCCGGCACGGATGAAGAGGACGGACGAGGACCAGCGTGGCGAAGGACTACTACGGAATCCTGGGTGTGTCCCGGGAAGCGGACGACGCCGAGATCAAGCGGGCCTACCGCAAGCTCGCCCGTGAGCTGCACCCCGACGTCAACCCGGACGCCGAGACGCAGGCGCGGTTCCAGGACGTCAAGAACGCCTACGAGGTCCTGACCGACCCGCAGAAGCGGCGCATCGTCGACCTCGGCGGCGACCCGCTCGAGAGCCGCGGTGGCGGCGGTGGCGGAGCCGGCGGCTTCTCCGCGGCGGGGTTCGGCGGCCTCGGCGACATCATGGACGCGTTCTTCGGCGCCGCGGGCGCCACCGGCGGGCGCGGGCCGCGCAGCCGCGTGCAGCCGGGCGAGGACGCGCTCATCCGCATCGACCTCACCCTCGAGGAGTGCTCGACGGGCGTCGCGCGCGACCTCACGGTCGACACCGCCGTGCTCTGCGAGAAGTGTCACGGCGGCGGCGCGGAGCCCGGCACGCGCACCGAGACCTGTGACACCTGCGACGGCCGCGGCGAGATCCAGAACGTGCAGCGCTCGTTCATCGGCCAGGTCGTCACCGCCCGCGCCTGCCCGGTCTGCCGCGGCACCGGCGAGATCATCCCCAGCCCGTGCGCGCAGTGCGGCGGCGACGGGCGCGTGCGCTCCCGGCGCACCGTCACGGTGCAGGTGCCCGCGGGCGTCGGCGACGGCATGCGCATCCGGATGGCCAGCCAGGGCGAGGTCGGGCCCGGCGGCGGGCCCGCCGGTGACCTGTACATCGAGGTCTCCGAGGAGCGCCACGAGTACTTCACCCGCGACGGCGTCGACCTGCACTGCCACGTCAGCCTGCCGATGACCGCGGCCGCCCTGGGCACGACGCTCCCGCAGCGCACCCTCGAGGGCGAGGAGGAGCTGACGATCGAGGCGGGCACGCAGCCGAACACCACGCTGACCCTGCGCGGGCGCGGCATGCCCCGCCTGCGCTCGACGGGGCGCACCGACGGGCGCGGCGACCTGCTCGTGCACCTCGACGTCCAGGTGCCGGACCGTCTCGACACGCGCCAGACCGAGCTGCTCCGCGAGCTCGCCGAGCTGCGCGGCGAGGAGCGCCCGGACCTCGCGCACCGCAACGGGCTGTTCGGACGTCGGCGTTCGGGTGGTCGCACGCGGTGAGTGCGCGGTGAGTGCGCGGTGAGCTCGCGGCGGCGAGCGGGGGGATCTCGTGACGACCGGCGTGAGCGTGGCCGTCACGCCGACACGACGGGCCAGACGGGCCAGACGGGCCAGACGGGCCAGACGGGCCAGACGGGCCAGACGGGGTGGTCGCGGCCGGCGCTGTTCTGGGTCGACGCGGTGCCGGCGAGCGGCGAGGTCGTGCTCGAGGGCGCGGAGGGGCGGCACGCCGCCGACGTCCGCCGGGTGCGCCCCGGCGAGGTCGTGCTGATCGGCGACGGTGCCGGCACACGGGCGCGGGCGCGGGTGACCGGGGTCGAGAAGGGTCGGGTGACGACGTCGGTGCTCGAGGCGCGGGCGGAGGACGAGCCGCCGCTGCGCATCACGCTCGCGCAGGCCCTGGTGAAGGGCGACCGCGCGGAGCTCGCCGTCGAGCTGGCCACCGAGGCGGGTGTCGACGCGATCCTGCCGTGGCGCGCCGAGCGGTGCGTGGCCCGCTGGGACGACGGCGTGCGCGGCGAGAAGGCGCTCGCGCGCTGGCGGACCACGGCGCGCGAGGCGGCCAAGCAGGCGCGGCGGGCCCGGGTGCCCGACGTCGCGCCGCCGGCCACGACTCGCGACCTCGCCGCGCGCGACGCCGACGCGGTGCTGGTCCTCGAGGCCACCGCGGCGGAGTCGCTCGCCGACGTCGCGCTGCCCGGCCGCGGCGAGCTGGTGCTCGTCGTCGGCCCCGAGGGCGGGGTGACCGACGGCGAGCGCGCCCTGCTCGCCGAGGCGGGCGCGCGCGAGGTGCGGATGGGTCCGGGCGTGCTGCGGACCTCGAGCGCGGCCGCGGTGGCGCTCGGGGTGCTGGGCGCCCGGACCGGGCGATGGGGGTGACGGTGGCGCGACGGTCGCTGCTGGGGGGTCTCGCGGGGCTGGCGGCGCTGGCTGCGTGCGGCCGTGCGGAGGTCCCCACCCCCGGCGGTGGCGTCATCGTCCCGCCGACCCAGCCGGGCACCCCGGCGCCGCGGTCCCTGCCCTACGGCCCCGACCCCGCGCAGTACGGGGTGCTTCACCTCCCGCCCGGCCCGCAGCGCGTCCCGGTGGTGGTCGTGGTGCACGGCGGCTACTGGCGCGCCGCGTACGGGCTCGAGCTGGGGACGCCGCTCGCCGTCGACCTCACCAACCGTGGCGTCGCGGTGTGGAACGTGGAGTACCGCCGCGTCGGCGCGGGCGGGGGCTGGCCGACGACGTTCACCGACGTCGCGGCCGCGATCGACCTCCTGCCCGGGACGGTCCAGCAGGCCGCCGACGGGCGCCTGGACCTCGACCGCGTCGTGTTCCTCGGGCACTCCGCGGGCGGCCAGCTCGTCGGCTGGGCCGCGAGCCGTGAGCGTCTCGACCCCGGTCGGCCCGGCGCCGATCCGCAGATCGCCCCCGTCGGCACGGTGAGCCAGGCCGGGGTGCTCGACCTCGTCGCCGGCGCCGCCGCGAGGCTCGGCGACGGGGCCGTCGTCGACCTGCTCGGCGGGCCCCCGGAGGCCGTTGCCGACCGCTACGCGCTCGCCTCGCCGGCCGCGCTCGTCCCGGCCCCGGCACCCGTGGTGTGCGTGCACGGCGACGCCGACACCGTGGTGCCGCTGGACCAGTCCCAGCGTTACGTGGCTGCCGCGACCGCCGCCCGGGGCGACGCCCGCCTGCGCGTGCTGCCCGGCGCCGACCACTTCGCGGTCATCGACCCCGCGCGGCCGGCGTGGACCGTGGTCCGGGACGAGGTCGAGGGGCTGCTGTGAGAGCGCTAGGATCGGCTGGGTTTGGACCGACTGGGTTGGACCGACGGCCCCGATGGCGCAGGAAGCAGGACAGTTCAGCACGTGACCGGTGACGGAACCTCCCGGATCGTGGTGCCCGAGGCGGCGCTGCTCGCACTCCTGGGCAAGCGCGACGAGAACCTGCGCGAGGCCGAGAGCCTGCTGGCCGCCGACGTCCACGTCCGCGGGAACGAGCTCACCCTGTCCGGCGAGCCCGCCGACGTGGCGTTCGCGGAGCGGGTGTTCGCCGAGCTGGTCGTGCTGGCCAGCCGCGGCCAGCAGATCGACCCCGACGCGGTGCGTCGCTCGGTGCGGATGCTGCAGGACGACAGCGACGACGGGGCGGAGGGCGGCGGCGCGCCGTCACCCGCGGAGGTGCTCAGCCTCGACATCGTCTCCCGCCGCGGGCGCACCGTCCGGCCCAAGACGCTCAACCAGAAGCGCTACGTCGACGCCATCGACGTCAACACCATCGTCTTCGGCATCGGCCCGGCGGGCACCGGCAAGACGTACCTGGCGATGGCCAAGGCCGTGCAGGCGCTGCAGGCCAAGCAGGTCAACCGGATCATCCTGACCCGCCCCGCGGTCGAGGCGGGCGAGCGGCTCGGCTTCCTGCCCGGCACGCTCTCGGAGAAGATCGACCCGTACCTGCGGCCGCTGTACGACGCGCTGCACGACATGCTCGACGCCGACGCGGTGCCCAAGCTCATGGCCGCAGGGACGATCGAGATAGCCCCTCTGGCGTACATGCGGGGCCGCTCATTGAACGACGCCTTCATCATCCTCGACGAGGCCCAGAACACGACGCCGGAACAGATGAAGATGTTCCTCACCCGTCTGGGGTTCAACTCGAAGATGGTCGTCACGGGCGACGTCACGCAGGTCGACCTGCCGGGTGGTTCGACGTCCGGCCTGCGGGTGGTCCGCGAGATCCTCGACGGTGTCGACGACGTGGAGTTCGCCGAGCTGACCAGCCAGGACGTCGTGCGCCACCGGCTCGTCGCCGACATCATCGACGCCTACGACCGCTACGACACGGCCCAGCAGCAACGGCGCCCCCAGGCCGTGTCGAGCGCCCCGCGCACCGGGCCGCCGGTGGGACCGCGCAACCGCGAGCGACGAGGTCGATGACCTCCTCAGGACACGAAGCGGAGCGGAGCTGGACCGGCCAGACCGAGGATGACGAGAGCCCCATGAGCATCGAGATCGCCAACGAGTCCGGCGTCGAGGTGGCCGAGGGCCCGATCGTCGAGGTCGCGCGCTACGCCCTCGACCGCATGGGCGTCAGCCCGCTCGCCGAGCTGTCCATCATGCTCGTCGAGCTGGAGCCCATGGCCGAGCTGCACGAGCGCTGGCTCGACGAGCCGGGGCCCACCGACGTGATGTCGTTCCCGATGGACGAGTACGACTCGGCCCGCCGTCCCGACGCGCCGTCGTCGGGTCCGGCCCTGCTCGGCGACATCGTGCTGTGCCCCGCGTTCGCGGCCGACCAGGCGGCCGCCGCCGGGCACGGGCTCGCCGACGAGCTGCACCTGCTGACCGTCCACGGCGTGCTGCACCTGCTCGGCTACGACCACGCCGAGCCGGACGAGGAGCGCCAGATGTTCGGCCTGCAGGCCGAGCTGCTCGCCGACTGGCGCGCCCAGCGCGCCGCCGCCGCGCGCAGCGCCCGCGAGCGGGCCGCCGACGACCGCCTGCTCGGGACCGTCGGGCTCGGCGAGAACGACCAGTGACCTCCGGGCTGGTCGGCCAGCTCGTCGCGGCGATCCTCCTGGTCCCGCTCGCGGGGGTGTTCGCCGCCGCCGACGCGGCGATCTCGACGGTGTCGCGTGCGCGGGTCGACCACCTGGTGCGCGAGGGCGCCACCGGCGCCCGGTCGCTGGCCGCCGTCGTCGCCGACCGTCCGCGTCACCTCAACCTGCTCATGCTGCTGCGGCTGGCCTGCGAGGCGTCCGCGGCCGTGCTCGGCGCGTTCGTCGCGCTGCAGCTCATCGGGCCGGACTGGCTGGCGCTGCTGGTCGCCGGGCTGACCGTGGTGCTCGTGTCGTACGTGCTGATCGGCGTCGGGCCGCGCACGCTCGGCCGCCAGCACCCCTACGGCCTGGCGCTCGCGGTGGCCGGGCCGGTGCGGATCCTGGCCCGGCTCCTCGGCCCGTTGGCCTCGCTGCTCATCGTCGTCGGGAACGCGATCACGCCCGGCGTCGGCTTCCGCGAGGGGCCGTTCTCGTCGGAGGTCGAGCTGCGCGAGCTGGTCGACATGGCCGAGCGCGGCGGGCTCGTCGACGACGACGAGCGGGCGATGATCCAGTCGGTGTTCGACCTCGGCGACACCCGGGTCCTCGAGGTCATGGTCCCGCGCACCGAGATGGTGTGGATCGAGCGGGAGAAGACCGTGCGTCAGGCGCTCGCTCTCGCGCTGCGCAGCGGCTACTCGCGCATCCCCGTGATCGGGGAGAACGTCGACGACACCGTCGGCGTCCTCTACCTCAAGGACCTGGTGCGGCGGTCGGTGGACGAGAGCTCGCCGGCGGACCGGTCGGGCGCGGTCGGCGAGCTCATGCGTCCGGCGCAGTTCGTGCCCGACTCCAAGCGCGCCGACGCCCTGCTGCGCGACATGCAGCGCGAGCGCAACCACATGGCGCTGGTCGTCGACGAGTACGGCGGCATCGCGGGCCTGGTGACGATCGAGGACCTGCTCGAGGAGATCGTCGGTGAGATCACCGACGAGTACGACGCCGCCGAGCACCGCCCGCTCGAGCACCTCGACGAGACGACCTGGCGGGTCGCCGCGCGCCTGCCGGTGGAGGACCTCGAGGAGGCCACCGGTGTCGAGTTCGACGTCGAGGACGTCGACACCGTCGGCGGGCTGCTCGCCCAGCGCCTCGGCCGCGTCCCGCTGCCCGGCGCCGAGGCCGAGATCTCCGGGCTCCGGCTGCGCGCCGAGGGCGGCGAGGACGCGCGCGGCCGGATGCGCATCCGCAGCCTGCTGGTGTGGCGCCAGCCCGACGAGGAGGACGCCGTCGACACCGCCCCCGCCGAGGACTCCGCGGCGCCCACCGGCGACGATGCGCGGGACGACCGCGCCGGTGACCTCGCCCAGACCGGCGCCCGCGACGGAAAGGACGACCGTGGCTGACGCCGCCCGCGCTGTGGCCCCGACCCCGCACCACGACGTGGTGGTCGTCGGCGGGGGGATCGTCGGGTTCGCCGTGCTGCACGAGCTGCTGGCCGCCGGGCACACCTCGGTGGCCCTCGTCGAGCGCGAGCACACCGTCGGGACTCACCAGACCGGCCGCAACTCCAACGTCATCCACTCCGGGCTGTACTACGCGCCCGGCTCACTGAAGGCGCGCCTGGCCGTCGCGGGCTGCGCGGAGACCAAGGAGTTCTGCGCCGAGCACGACCTGCCGTTCCAGGAGTGCGGCAAGGTCGTCGCGGCCACCGACGCCGACGAGCTGCCGCGGATGGCCGAGCTGGTCCGCCGCGGGCGGGCCAACGGCGTCGAGGTGCACGAGCTCGACGAGGCCGGCGTCCGCGAGCGCGAACCCGCGGTCGCCGCGATCGCCGGGCTGTGGGTGCCGTCGACCGGGATCTGCGACTATGGCGCGATCACGCGGCGTCTCGCGGAGTCGGCCGTCGGGCGCGGCGCCGTACTGCACACGGGGCGCGCGGTGCGCTCGGTGCAGCGCCGGCGCGGCGACGTCGTCGTGCACACCGACCGCGGCGACCTGCTCGCCGGCCAGGTCGTGGTGTGCGCGGGGCTGCGTTCCGACGAGATCGCCCGCGCCTCGGGCTTCGACCCCGGCGTGCGCATCGTGCCCTTCCGCGGTGAGTACTCCGACCTCGTCGGGCCGATCGGCGACAGCGTGCGCGGGCTCGTCTATCCGGTGCCGGACCCGGCGTTCCCGTTCCTCGGCGTCCACGCCACCCGCGGCGTCGACGGGTCGGTGCACGTCGGGCCGAACGCCGTGCTCGCCCTGGCGCGTGAGGGCTACGACTGGCGGACGCTGCGGGTGCGCGAGCTCGCCGGGACGCTCACCGACCCCGGGTTCCTCACGCTCGCCGGGCGCCAGTGGCGCTACGGGCTGGCGGAGATGCACCGCTCGCTGTCGCGGTCGGCGATGGCCGCGGCCGTGGCGCGGATGCTGCCCGGCGTCACCCCCCACGACCTGCGGACCCCGCACGACGTCGCCCGCCGCGCCGGGGTGCGGGCGCAGGCGATCCGGCCCGACGGGTCGCTGGTCGACGACTTCCTGTTCGTGGCGGACGGCTCCCCGCAGGACGGCCCGAGCGTGCTGCACGTGCTCAACGCGCCCTCGCCCGCGGCGACCGCGGCGCTGCCGATCGGGCGGGAGATCGTGGCGCGGTTGGAGGGCAAGACCGTTGCCTGAGCCAGGAGACGACGCGGAGCGGAGCTCGACCATGGAATCGGAGTTCCGCTCCGGGTTCGCCTGCTTCGTCGGGCGGCCCAACGTGGGCAAGTCGACGCTGACGAACGCGCTGGTCGGCTCGAAGGTCGCGATCACCTCGTCGCGGCCCCAGACCACCCGCCACGCGATCCGCGGCGTCGTGCACCGCGACGACGGCCAGCTCGTGCTCGTCGACACCCCCGGGCTGCACCGCCCGCGCACGTTGCTGGGGGAGCGGCTCAACGACGTCGTGCACACGACGTGGGCCGAGGTCGACGTCATCGGGTTCTGCGTGCCCGCCGACCAACAGATCGGGCCCGGTGACCGGTTCATCGCGGCCGAGCTGGCGAAGGTCACCGCGAAGACCCCACTGATCGGGGTCCTGACCAAGACCGACCTGGTGCGCCCCGAGGTGATCGCGGAACGGCTGCTCGCGCTGGAACGCCTCAGTGACGATCTCGGGCACGAGTTCGCGGAGATCGTGCCGGTGTCGGCGGAGTCGGGGCACCAGGTGTCGCTGCTCGCCGACCTCCTGCTCGCGCGCATGCCCCCCGGACCGCCGCTCTACCCGGACGGCGAGCTCTCCGACGAGCCCGAGACCACGCTGATCGCCGAGTTCGTCCGCGAGGCCGCGCTCGAAGGCGTGCGCGACGAGCTCCCGCACTCCCTGGCCGTCGTGGTCGAGGAGATGACGCCGGGCAAGGTCCTCACCGTGCGCGCGGAGATCTTCGTCGAGCGCGACAGCCAGAAGTCGATCGTGATCGGCAAGGGCGGCTCACGGCTCAAGCACGTCGGCACCGAGGCCCGTCGCCAGATCGAGGCCCTCCTCGGCGAGAAGATCCACCTCGACCTGTTCGTCAAGGTCGCCAAGGACTGGCAGCGCGACCCTCGCCAGCTGAGGCGACTCGGGTTCTAGTGCCCGTGCCAGCGATGCGGCGTCGCTGGCGTCTGACGCCAGGATCGCCACATCCTCGCTGAGCGACACGCCGAGAGGGCGACCCGGACGAGATCGCCGGGCCGGCCCTGTTCCTCGCCGGTGACGACGCCACGGGGGTCAACGGGACGAGCCTGGTCGTCGACGGCGGGGTGGGAGATCACGAACCACCCCGACCTGCGGCCGGTGGTGCACCCCCGGCGCCGGTGGAGTGCGACCATGAGGACGTGGGCTTCTATCGCGACACCGGGGTGGTGCTGCGGCTGCAGAAGCTCGGCGAGGCCGACCGGATCGTCACGTTCCTGACCCATCGGAACGGCAAGGTCCGCGCGGTGGCCAAGGGCGTGCGACGCACGAGCTCGCGGTTCGGCGCGCGGCTCGAGCCGTTCGGCCATGTGGACCTGCAGCTGCACACCGGACGCAGCCTCGACGTCGTCACGCAGGTCCAGACCCTCGACGCCTTCGGCGGCGCCCTGACCGGCGACTACCCGCGCTACACCGCGGGGTGCGCGCTGCTCGAGACCGCCGACCGGCTCACCTCCGAGGAGGGTGAGCCGGCGCGCGAGCTGTTCCTGCTGCTCGTGGGCGCCTTGCGCGGGCTCGCCGGCGGCACGCGCGACCCCTACCTGGTGCTCGACGCCTTCCTGCTGCGCGCCATGGTCATCGCGGGCTGGGCGCCGGCGATCACCGAGTGCGCGCGCTGCGGCGCCGAGGGCGCGCCGTACCACCGCCGCTTCTCGGTGCCCGCCGGCGGCGCGGTGTGCGAGCACTGCCGTCCGTCCGGCGCCGTCGTCCCGGCCGACCCCACCTGGCGCCTGCTCGAGGCGCTGCGCAACGGCGACTGGGACACCGCCGAGGACACCGACGCCGCCGCCCGCCGTGACACCGCCGGCCTCGTCGCCGCCCACCTGCAGTGGCACCTCGAGCGCACCCTGCGCTCGCTGCCGCTGGTCGACCGCCGCGGCGGCGTCCCGCGCGTCGACCTCGCCGCGCCGGGGGACGTCGAGCTCGCCGACGATCCGAGCGAAGGGCACCTTCGCCCCGAAGAGCCGACCGAAGGTGCCCGTCGGTCGCCACCGGGAGTCCCCCTGTGAGCCCCCGCCTGCGCCCCGCCCGCGGCCGCACGTCCGGTCACCTGCGGGGACGTGACGACCCCACGGTGATGGCGCCGACGCCGCACCCCAGCGGCGCGACCCCGCCCGACATCCCGCGCGAGCTGGTGCCCGACCACGTCGCGCTGGTGATGGACGGCAACGGGCGCTGGGCCAACCAGCGGGGCCTGCCGCGGATCGAGGGCCACCGCCAGGGCGAGGGCCAGCTGCTCGACGTCGTGCGCGGCTGCATCGACATCGGCGTCAAGTGGATCTCGGCCTACGCCTTCTCCACCGAGAACTGGCGCCGCAGCCCCGACGAGGTGCGTTTCCTGCTCGGGTTCAACCGCGACGTGATCCGCCGCCGGCGCGACGAGATGCACGCGATGGGCGTCCGCGTCCGCTGGTCCGGGCAGCGGCCGCGGTTGTGGCGCAGTGTGATCAAGGAGCTCGAGACCGCCGAGGAGATGACGAAGGACAACGACGTCGTCACCCTCACGATGTGCGTCAACTACGGCGGGCGCGCGGAGATCGTCGGGGCCGCGAAGGAGCTCGCCCGGCGCGCGGCCCGCGGTGAGATCGACCCCGAGCGCATCGACGAGAAGGCGCTCGCCCGCCACCTCGACGAGCCCGACATGCCCGACGTCGACCTCTTCCTGCGCAGCTCGGGGGAGCAGCGGACGTCGAACTTCCTGCTCTGGCAGTCGGCGTACGCCGAGATGGTCTTCCTCGACACGCTCTTCCCCGACTTCGACCGCCGCCACCTCTGGGAGGCGTGCGAGATCTACGCCCGGCGCGACCGTCGCTACGGCGGCGCGATGGACCGCTCGGAAGGGACCGGAACCTCGTGAGCCGTGAGGCCGCCACCACCGCCGGCCTGCTGATCATCGCCCGGGAGGCGATGGAGCAGTTCGTCGACGTGCACGTGGACGACGACGGCGCGCTGTCCTTCCGCCACGCCGGCGTGCCGTGCGCGATCCAGGGCGTCGAGCTCGTCGAGGGGCTCGCCGTGCTGAGCCTGACGTGCGTCGTCGCCTGGGACCTCGAGGACGTCGACACTCCCCGGCAGGTCGCCGAACGCGCCGGCCAGGGGCTGTTCGGCACCCTCGGAGCGGTCGCCACCGAGCACGGGTGGGACGTGACCCTGCGCTACGCGTTCCCCGCCGAGGGCCTCGCGGTCGGGCCACTGGGCACGCTGCTCATGCTGGTCGTGTCGACGGCCGCGCAGGTCCGGGAGGACCTGGTCGGGAAGGACTGAACGGGCCGTTCCCCCGTCCGCCGTCCCCATCCTCCGTTCGCGTCCCCAGGGTCGGAGCCGGGTCCTCGGCACGAAGCGGCACGGGTGGGAACATCACGACCCGTGAGCTCCCCGCGATCGACGACGGCACGCCCCGCGCGTGGGTCGACCTCGCTGGTCGTGCTCTGTGGGGTGCTCCTGGCGGCGACGGCGCTGCAGGGCCCGCTGATGCGCCTGTTCGACGTCGGCGTCGTCCGTACGGCGGCCACCGTGTTCGTCGCCGTGTGCGTGCAGGCCCTGCCCTTCCTCGTGCTGGGCACGGTGCTGTCCGGGGCCCTCGCGGCGTGGGTCTCGCCCGCGGCGCTGCGCCGGGTGCTGCCCGCGCAGCCCGCGCTCGCGGTGCCCGTCGCCGGAGCGGCGGGGATGGTGCTGCCCGGGTGCGAGTGCGCGTCGGTGCCGGTCGCCCGCCGTCTGGTCGGACAGGGCGTGCCGGAGGCCGCGGCGCTCGCCTTCCTGCTGGCTGCGCCGGCGATCAACCCCGTGGTGCTCGTGGCCACCGCCGTCGCGTTCCCCGACCACCCCGAGATGGTCGGCGCGCGGCTCCTCGGGTCCGCGGCCACCGCGGTCGGCGTCGGCTGGTTGTGGACCCGATACGGGCGTGCGGAGTGGATGGCGGCCCGGGTGCGCCGGCCGCCGCCGGACGACGGCACGCCGCGGTGGGCGGTGTTCGCCGAGACCGTGCGCCGCGACGTGGTCGACGCCGGCGGGTTCCTCGTCGTCGGGGGCCTCGCGGCGGCGGTCATGACCGTCGTGGTGCCCGCGTCCTGGCTCGACGGGTTGGCCGGCCACCTGGTGCTCGCGTGCGCGGTGATGGCGCTGCTCGCGGTCCTGCTCGCGCTGTGCAGCGAGGCCGACGCCTTCGTCGCGGCGTCGCTGTCGGCGCTGCCGCTGCTGCCGCGCCTGGTGTTCCTCGTCGTCGGGCCCGCGGTCGACGTCAAGCTCGTCGCCCTGCAGGCCGGGGCGTTCGGCCGCGCGTTCGCGGCGCGCTTCGCCCCGCTGACGTTCGTGGTCGCGGTGACGTGCGCGGTCGCGGCCGGGCTGCTCGTGCTCGAGGGCCCCGGGTGATGCCGCGATGAGCCGTGATACCCAGCACGTGCTGCTCGTGCTCGTCGGCGGGGTGCTCGTCAAGATCGTTCTCGACGGGTCCTACCTGCGCTATGTGCGGCCCTGGTCGGCGCTCCCGGTACTCGCGGCCGGCGTCGTGCTCATCGCGGTGGCCGTGGTGGGGATCGGGCGCGATCTGCGGGGGCAGGCGGCGGCGGACGGGCACGGGCACGCCGAACGCGCCGGCCCGTCGGCGTGGATGCTCGTGCTCCCGGTGCTCGCGCTGCTGCTCGTCGTGCCGCCCGCGCTGGGGTCGGCGGCCGTCGGCGGGGTCGGGGCCCGCGCGGCTCCGGTGGCCGCGGTCGCCGACGACGACCCGCTGCCCGCGGGCGACGCGCCGACGCTCGGGCTGCTCGACGTCGTCTCGCGCACCGCCGCCGATCCGTACGGGCCGCTGACCGGCCGCGACGTCACCGTCGTCGGCTTCCTCGTGCCGGCGCGGAACCCGCCACCGGGGGCCGCCCCCATCGACCTCGCCCGGCTCGTGATCACATGTTGTGCGGCCGACGCCTCGACCGTGCGTGTCCATCTCGCCGACCCGGCCGGACGGCTGCGCGACGAGGGCCTGGGCGGCGACGGGGGCGACCGCTGGGTGGCGGTGCGTGGACGTGTCGTCGCCGGGACAGGACGTGCGGTCGACGGACACGTGCCGACACTGTCGGTGACATCATGGTCGCCGGTTGCCACACCCGAACCGGTGTACGAATACTGACCCGAACACGCCGTACCGACAGCTAAGGGCCGAAAGCGGGATGAACCCGCTGCAACCAGACGTACACTCGGCGTCCGCTGACGATCCGGAGAGGAGGGGCGTCTCTCGAGGCCTGGGAGGCGCGACTCGCCATGACACAAGATCTCTCATCACCGCCGGGACCACCGGCCGGATCGTCCGGGGGTGACTCGGACATCCCGGAGGTACCGGCGGTGAGCGCCGCCGATCGCAAGCACGGCACGGACTGGGTCGTGTTCGGTGTCGGCGCCGCGCTCGCGGTGATCTTCGTGGGCTGGGGTGTGATCGGCACCGACAGCCTCAGCTCGGTGTCCAGCACCATGCTCAGTGGCGTCATCCGAGGCGGCGGCTGGGGCTTCATCCTCGCCGCCACCGGCTTCGTGGTCTTCGCGCTGTGGCTCGCGTTCAGCCGCTTCGGTCGCATCCGGTTGGGGCGTGACGACGAGCAGCCCGAGTTCAGGACGGTCTCGTGGATCGCCATGATGTTCAGCGCCGGCATGGGCATCGGGTTGATGTTCTACGGCGTCGCGGAGCCGCTCTCGTTCTTCACCGAGCCGCCGCCCGGCTCGGTCGTGCCCGGTGACCAGGTCGGCGCGCTGCGCACGGCGATGGCCACCTCGCTGTTCCACTGGACGTTGCACCCGTGGGCGATCTACGCCGTGGTCGGCCTGGCCATCGCGTACTCGACGTTCCGCAAGGGCCGCCGCCAGCTGATCAGCTCGGCGTTCATCCCGCTCATCGGCGAGAAGGCCGCCAACGGCACGCCGGGTCGGGTCATCGACATCATCGCGATCTTCGCGACGATCTTCGGCTCCGCGGCCTCGCTGGGCCTCGGTGCCCTGCAGATCGGCGGCGGGCTCGACGCCACGGGCTTCCTGCCCGACGCCGGCAACGAGGTGCTCGTCCCGCTGATCATCGTGCTCACCGCGGCATTCGTGCTCTCGGCCGTCTCGGGTGTCGCCAAGGGCATCCAGTGGCTGTCGAACATCAACATGGTGCTCGCGGGGGTACTCGCGTTCTTCCTGTTCATCGTCGGCCCGACGGTGATCATCCTCGACCTCCTGCCCACCGCCCTCGGCGCCTACTTCGGCGACTTCGCCGAGATGGTCGGGCGCACCGAGGCCACCGGTGGCGAGGCCATGCTCGAGTGGCTGAGCTCGTGGACGGTCTTCTACTGGGCGTGGTGGATCTCCTGGACGCCCTTCGTCGGCATGTTCCTGGCCAAGATCAGCCGTGGCCGCACGATCCGCCAGTTCGTCGGCGGCGTCATCCTCGTGCCGAGCCTCGTGAGCCTCGTCTGGTTCTCGATCTTCGGCGGCACCGCGATCAGCCAGCAGCAGGCGGGGCTGAACCCGGCGGCGGCGGACACCGAGACCCAGCTGTTCGCCGTGCTCCAGGCCTACCCCTGGGCGACGTTCACCGGGCTGCTCGTGATGGTGCTCGTGGCGATCTTCTTCGTCTCCGGCGCCGACGCCGCGTCGATCGTCACCGGCACGCTCTCGCAGCGCGGCACCGACGAGCCGTCGCGGTGGGTCGTGATCTTCTGGGGCGCCACGATGGGCGCCGTCGCGATCATCATGCTGCTCGTCGGCGGCGAGGACGCGCTGTCCGGCCTCCAGAGCCTCACCATCCTGGTCGCGGCCCCGTTCGTCGTGATCATGGTGTTCCTGTGCGTCGCCTTCATGCGCGACCTCAACCACGACCCCGTGATCCTGCGTGAGCGCAAGGGACTCGAGGTCATGGAGCAGGCGATCGACCACGGCACCGACAAGCACGGCGAGGACTTCTACCTGCGCGTCCAGGCCTTCCCGGCCTCGAGCAACCGGCAGAAGGCCGCCGGCGAGTCCACGGGCCCGACCTACGCCGAGGTCTACGGCGTGCAGGACCCGTTCTCGACCGGGGAGACCCCGGCCGTGCCCGAGGACCCGCAGGAGGCGCGGGCCCAGGCCGCGGCCCGGAAGCGGACGGTACCCAAGGACGACGACCCGGCCGGCACCGAAGTCGTCGACACCGGTCCCGGCGCCACGGCCGAGACGGCCGGACGCCCGTCGGCCGACCGCGAGTAGCAGCGCACCACCGATCGAGAGCCGGGTCCCCGCAGCCGGGGCCCGGCTCTCGGCGTTCCCGCGTGCTCGCGGGGAGGAGGGACTCCCTCGCTGCTCCTCGGTGAGAGGGACGTCAGCCCGCGGCGCGGCAGTCGCCGCAGACGCCGAGGATCTCCACGGTGTGCGAGATCTCGACGAAGCCGTGCTGCGCGGCGATCCGGTCGGCCCAGTGCTCGACGGCAGGGCCCTCCACCTCGACGGTCTTCCCGCAGACGCGGCAGACCAGATGGTGATGGTGGTGCTCGGAGCACCGGCGGTACGACGCCTCACCGGTGCCCGTGCGCAGCACGTCGATCTCGTTGGCGTCGGCGAGCGCCTGCAGCGTCCGGTACACCGTGGTGAGCCCGATGCCCTCCCCGCGGCGCCGCAGCTCCTCGTGGATCTCCTGCGCGGACCGGAAGTCGCTCAGCTCGTCGAGCAGCTCGGCGATCGCGGCGCGCTGCCGGGTCGCGCGCAGCCCGGGGACCGAGGGCGTGCGCGAGCCGGATGCCGTCACGACTCCTCCTCCACGTGCGCGACCGCGTCGACGACGATGTGTGCGAGGTGATCGTCCACCAGGCGGTAGACGACTTCGCGACCCCGCCGGTCGCCGCGCACCACGCCCGCCGCCTTGAGTACGCGCAGGTGCTGGCTGATCAGCGGCTGGGTCACCGCGAGGGCGTCGACCAGCTCGTGGACGCAGCGCGGCGAGCTGCGCAGCTGCAGCACGATCGCGATCCGCACGGGCGCCGCCAGGGCCCGCAGCAGGTCGCCCGCCGCGGCGAGGGACGTCGACCCCGGCGTGTCGGGGCCCGGGGCCGGCAGGTCGGCGGGGGTGTCCTCGTGGAGGTGCCCGGGAGTCGTGGTCCCGGCCCGGGGCGCGCTCATCGCAGCACCAGCCCGACGGCGAGGGCCACGAGCACCGCGAGGACGAGCACGCGCACCGCGCGCTCGCCGGGGCCCAGGCGCGGCCAGGTCGCGGCGAGCAGCCCCGCCACCCCGAGCGCCAGCAGACCGAGCAGAACCGCCCCGGTCGCGCCGCCGACGAACACGCCCGCGGCGAAGACGACGATGACGACGGCGAAGACGGCCACCGCGGGCACGCGCGCGAGCGGCCCGTCGCCGGGCACCGCCCGGCCGCGCCGCCCCGCGAAGGGGGTGCGCGCCCGCCCCGGTCCGCGACCGCTCACGGCTGCCTCCCGGCCGTCGGCTCCGCGTCGCCCCGGGTCTGCGCCCCGGCACGACATCTCCCGATAATGGTATCCGTTGTCGACCCGAGGGGAGGACGCCCGGGATGCTGCTGGTCTGCCGCTTCGCGCCCACCGCCGCGCAGACGGAGGCGTTCCTCGAGCGCGCGCGCCGGGCGGTCGCCCTGCTCACCGCGCAGCCCGGGTGCGAGGGCGTCGACCTGGGGCGGGCGATCGAGCAGCCGGAGAGCTGGGTCCTGGTCGCCCGCTTCACCTCCGTCACCGCCTACCGCAAGGCGCTGCAGCCCTTCGACGTGCGCGAGCACGTGGTCCCGCTGCTCTCGGAGGCCCGCACCGACGAGCCCGCCGCCCACGAGCGGGCGCTCGTCGCCGGGCCCGACGGCGTCACCGAGCACCCGAGCCTGCTCACCGACCGCTGACCCCGCTCCGGTGGTCCGGCGGCGCGGATCCGCTCGCTACGCTGGGTGCACCCGTACGACCAGCGTTCCCTGCGAGTTCCGGAGTACCACCGTGCCCACCCCCACCGGCAGCGCCCGTATCGAGACCGTGGTCAACCTGTGCAAGCGCCGCGGCTTCGTCTTCCCGTCCGGTGAGATCTACGGAGGCACGCGCTCGGCCTGGGACTACGGCCCGCTGGGCGTGGAGCTCAAGGACAACATCAAGCGCCAGTGGTGGAAGTCGATGATCACGGGCCGCGAAGACGTCGTCGGCCTCGACTCGAGCGTGATCCTGCCGCGCCAGGTGTGGGTCGCCTCGGGCCACGTCGACGTCTTCACCGACCCGCTGGTGGAGTGCACCAACTGCCACCGCCGCTTCCGTGCCGACCAGCTCGCCGAGGACTTCTCCGAGCGCACCGGCGGCCCGTCGCTGGAGACGGTCGACGCCGAGGGCAAGGTCGGCTACGAGCTCGGAGGAGTGCCGTGCCCGAACTGTGGCGTGCGCGGCGAGTACACCGCGCCGCGCGAGTTCAACATGATGCTCAAGACCTACCTCGGCCCGGTGGAGTCGGAGGAGGGCCTGCACTACCTGCGGCCCGAGACCGCACAGGGCATCTTCGTCAACTTCGCCAACGTCATGTCGGCGGCCCGCAAGAAGCCGCCGTTCGGCATCGGCCAGATCGGCAAGAGTTTCCGCAACGAGATCACGCCGGGCAACTTCATCTTCCGCACGCGCGAGTTCGAGCAGATGGAGATGGAGTTCTTCGTCGAGCCGGGCTCCGACGAGCAGTGGCACCAGTACTGGATCGACGAGCGCACCCGCTGGTACACCGACCTCGGCATCGCTGCGGAGAACCTGCGGCACTACGAGCACCCGAAGGAGAAGCTCTCCCACTACTCCAAGCGCACGGTGGACGTGGAGTACAAGTTCCAGTTCAACGCCGGCCAGGAGTGGGGCGAGCTCGAGGGCATCGCGAACCGCACCGACTTCGACCTCACGACCCACACCAACCACAGCGGCGTCGACCTGAGCTACTACGACCAGGCCACCGACTCCCGCTACCGGCCCTACGTCATCGAGCCCGCCGCAGGCGTCGGCCGCCCGATGATGGCGTTCCTGCTCGAGGCCTACACCGAGGACGAGGCCCCGAACGCCAAGGGCGGCGTCGACAAGCGCACGGTGCTGCGCCTCGACCCGCGCCTCGCACCGGTCAAGGCGGCGGTGCTGCCGCTGTCGCGCAACGCCGACCTCTCGCCGGTCGCCCGCGACCTCGCGGCCACCCTGCGCAAGCACTGGAACGTGGAGTTCGACGACGCCGGCGCCATCGGCCGCCGCTACCGGCGCCAGGACGAGATCGGCACCCCGTTCTGCGTCACGGTCGACTTCGACTCGCTGAACGACCAGGCCGCCACCGTCCGGCACCGCGACGCCATGACCCAGGAGCGCGTGGCGCTCGACCAGCTCGAGGCCTACCTCGCCGCCCGCCTGATCGGCTGCTGAGGTTCTCGGCCTGTCGCAGCGAACGGGTATCTCGCTGCTTCTATGCGCGCAATGTCCCCGCTCGCGATCGGCGCGCGGTGATCAGTCAGGGCGCGAACGCGGAGTTCGTGCGCATAGAAGCAGCGAACAGCGCGTTCGCTGCGAACCGCTCGGGCCCGGCGAGCCGGAAGGGATCGGGGCCTCGCCTACCCTGGAGCACGTGAGCGACCTGGCGGACGTGGCGGCGGTCCTGGCGCGAGGGGACGAGGCGCGGGCGGTCGTCCGCGTGCTCGATCGGCACGGGTTCGGCACCGTCGAGCCCGGTCAGATGCTCGTCGCCGGCGCCGACGGGTCGCTCGGTGGGGTCCTGCTGCGCGGCGCGCTGGACGACCGCGCGGCGGCGCTCGCGACGGAGGCCAGGGCCCGCCCGTCGACCGTCGAGGCGCACGTCGCCGAAGACGCCGCCGTCGCCGCCGGGCTCGCCTGCGCGGGCGGGGCCACGCTGCTCGGCCACCCCCTCGACGCCGCGCCGGCCCGTGCGCTCGCCGACGCCTTCGCGGGCGGCAGCCCCGCCGCGCTGGTCTCGCGCGCCGACGGGTCGGCGTCGCTGGCGGCCACGGGCGGCGAGCTCGACACCGCCGTCGGCACGCTGGGCGACCAGGCCGTCGACGACGCCGCGCTCGCCCACGCCCGCGGCCTGCTGCGCCGGGGCGCGACGGCCACCGACCGCACGACGATCGAGGGCGTCGACGTCCTCGTCGACCTCTGGGTGCCCGTGCCGACGATCACCGTCGTCGGCGGCGGGGCGATCGCCGAGGCGCTGGCCGCGCAGGCCGGGGTGCTCGGCTGGGCGTCGCAGCGCGCCGACACCGTGGCCGAGGCGGACGCCGCGGTCGCCGCGTTCACCGACGCCGACGTCCTCGTGCTGCTCGACCACGACCCCGCGTTCGACGCCGTCCTGCGCACCGGCCTGAAGGGTCGCGGTTTCCTCGGCGCCCTGGGTTCGCGGCGCACCCAGGCGGCCCGGCGCGAGCGCCTGCTCGCCGCCGGCGTCACCGAGGACGAGCTCGGGCGCATCCACGGGCCGGTCGGCCTCGACCTCGGCGCGCGCACGCCCGCGGAGACCGCCGTGTCGATCGTCGGCGAGGTCCTCGCGGTCCGCAGCGGGCGCGACCCGTCGGCGCTCGGTCGCGCCGCGGGACCGATCGGCGCATGAACCGCGGTACGAGCCCGACCTCCCCGACCACCGCCCGCACCGCCGCCGCCTGGGCGCCCCGGGTGGTGGTGGGCGCGATGGTGGTCGCGCTCCTGCTGGTCGGCGGCACCGCGATCCGCGTGTGGCAGCTGGGCCGCGTCGACGAGCGCCAGCCGGTCGACATGATCGTCGTGCTCGGCGCCGCCCAGTACGACGGCCGCCCGTCACCGGTCTTCCGTGCGCGCCTGCAGCACGCGCTCGAGCTCTACGAGGAGGGCGTCGCCCCGCGCATCATCACCGTCGGCGGGGCCGCGGCCGGCGACGCGTTCACCGAGGCACAGGCGGGCGAGCAGTGGCTCGTCGAGAACGGGGTGCCGGGCCAGGCCCTGCTGCCGGTCGACGAGGGACGCGACACCTTCGAGAGCTTCGAGGCGGTCGCCGCCGTCGCCGACCAGCGCGGATGGAGCTCGGCGGTGCTGGTCAGCGACCCGTGGCACTCGCTGCGCTCGCGCACGATGGCCGACGACGTGGGCCTCGACGCGACGACGTCGCCGACCAAGCGCGGTCCCGTCGTGCAGACCCGCGAGACCCAGTTGCGCTACATCGTCCGCGAGACCGGCGCGCTGATCTACTACCACCTCACCCACGGGTCGTCCGACTTCTCCGACCCCGGCCTGGGATGAGCACCCGGGAGCACCGCGCGGCCCGGCTGTTCGACGAGGCCCCGAAGCCGGGCCGCGACCTGCGCTCGCCGTTCGCGCGCGACCGCGGCCGCGTGCTGCACTCCGCGGCGCTGCGCCGCCTCGCCGGCAAGACCCAGGTCGTCGGCCCCGACGAGGACGCCGCGGTCACCGGCGTGCCCCGCACCCGGCTGACCCACTCGCTCGAGGTCGCCCAGATCGGCCGCGGCATGGCCGAGGACCTCTGTGCTGGGTCTCGGGGGCCGGACCCCGACGTCGTCGACACCGCCGGGCTCGCCCACGACATCGGCCACCCCCCGTTCGGCCACAACGGGGAACGGGCGCTGCACGCGCTCGCCGCCGACTGCGGGGGCTTCGAGGGCAACGCCCAGACGCTGCGGATCCTCACGCGACTCGAGCCCAAGGTGCTCGACGACGACGCGTGCCGGGGACTCAACCTCACCCGCGGCGTGCTGGACGCCTGCCTCAAGTACCCGTGGCCGCGGCGCGACGGGCTGCGCAAGTTCGGCGTCTACGCCGACGACCTCGCGGTCTTCGGCTGGGTGCGCGAGGGCGCGCCGCCCGACCGCCGCTGCGTCGAGGCGCAGATCATGGACTGGGCCGACGACATCGCCTACTCGGTGCACGACCTCGAGGACGGCATCCTCGCCGGGCGCATCGTGCTGGCCTGGCTGGGACGCCCCACCGAGCGCGCCGCGCTCGCCGACCTCGCCGCCGACGCCTTCTCCGCCGCGTCGCGCGCCCAGCTCGAGGACGCCGCGGGGGTGCTCGCCGAGATGCCCGCGGTCCGCGCGGCCGCGGCCCACGGCGAGCACGACGGCTCGCTCGCCGCCACCGCCGCGCTCAAGCGCCTGACCAGCGAGCTCGTCGGGCGATTCGTGTCCAGCACCGTCGACGCCACCCGCGACGCGCTCGGCGACGACGCCGTCCCCGCCGGGCACGACGCGGATCTCGTCGTACCGGCGGATGTCGGGGCGGAGGTCGCCGTGCTCAAGGCCGCGGCGCTGCGCTGGGTGATGAGCGACCCGGCCCGGCTCGCGGTACAGGCGCAGCAGCGGGACCTGATCACCGAGCTGGTCGAGCGGCTCGTGGCGGCCGCCCCGCAGGCCCTCGACCCCGCGTTCGTGCCCGCGTGGGAGGCTGCCGCCGACGACGCCGCGCGGCTGCGGGTCGTCGTCGACCAGGTCGCGGTGCTCACCGACGCCGGTGCCGAGCGCTGGTGCGCGCGCCTGCGCGCGACACGTCCCGTAGCTGGTTGAGAGGAAGCCCGAACTTGCCGCTGATCACCGTCCTCGGTCACACGCCGACGATCGCCGACGGCGCGTGGGTCGCGCCGGGCGCCGTCGTCGCGGGCCGCGTGACGATCGGGACCGACACCGGCGTCTGGTACACGGCGGTGGTCCGCGCCGACACGGAGTCGGTGACCGTGGGGGAGGGGACCAGCGTCCAGGACGGCACCGTCGTCCACGCCGACCCCGGCTTCCCCGCCTCGATCGGCGACAACGTGACGGTCGGCCACCGCGCCGTGGTGCACGGCTGCACGGTCGAGGACGACTGCCTGATCGGGATGGGCGCGGTGGTCATGAACGGCGCGACGGTCGGGCGCGGGTCGGTCGTCGCGGCGGGTGCGGTGATCCCCCAGGGCGTGACGGTGCCGCCGGGCTCGCTCGTCGCGGGCGTCCCGGGCACGGTGCGCCGGGAGGTCACCGACGACGAGCGCGCCATGATCGCGGCCAGTGCCGCGACGTACCGCTACCTGCTGGGCGTCCACCGGGACGCCACGGCCTGACCCCGGAGCTCGCGCTGCCGTCGGGCACCAGCGGGCCACGCGCGGCGCAGGCGCGTCGCGGCGTCCGACTCGTCGTCGCCCCACGCGACGGAGTGGTCGGCGCCCGAGGATCAGGCGTCGCGCCGGGCCGCCGACCCGCACGACGAGCCGCGGGACGGTCACACCGCCCCTGCGGGACGCCCGTCGCTAGCCGCCCGCGGCCCGGTCGTCGTCCTCCGAGGGCCCCATCGCGTCCAGGATGAGCTGCTCCCCGTGGGCCGCGTGACGGCGGGCGAGCTCCTCGGCGTGGGCGGCGTCGCCGCGGGTGATCGCGTCGAGGATCGCGGCGTGGTCCTCCCACACCCAGGCCGGCGAGCCGCCCTGGAGCAGGACCTCGCCCATCACGCGCTGGACGTTGCGCCACATGACCGCGGTGCTCTCGACCAGCAGCGGATTGCCCGCGGCCTCGACGACACCGCGGTGGAACTCGACGTCCGCGGAGATCATCCGGGCGAACGCGCGCTCGGAGAACGCCTGCTCGCCCATCCGCACGATCCCGGAGATCTCCTCCAGCCACGGGTCGGTGCGCCGTTCGGCGGCCAGCCGGGCGGCGTAGCCGTCGAGGAGCTCGCGCAGGTCGTAGAGGTGGCTGACGAACTCGCGGTCGAGCGGAGCGACCTCGAGGCCGCGACGGCCGAACTCGCGCACCAGGCCCTGGTTGCGCAGGAGCAGCAGCGCCTGCTGCACGGGCTGGCGCGACACGTTGAAGCGCTCCGCGAGCTGTTCCTGGCGCAGCGGGGTGCCGGGGGTCAGCTTCCCGGTGCAGATGTCGTCGACGATCGCGTCGAACACCTGCTCCGTGCGGGACGGAGGGGTCGGCAGCGCGGTCATCGCCGGCACTCCGGGCTCGGCACGGGCGGCCTCCTCGGAGATCCTGCGGCTCGAACGGTCGACCACCGAGGTTAGCGCCTGGCCGGGGACGGGTTCCCGGTGTGGCTCTTGACTTCTGAATTCAGAATGCGGCACTGTGAGCGTGGGTTGCATCACGTGGTGTGGGTCACCGGGGCTGCCGCAGGAGTGTCCCGGCTCACGGTCTCGCACGGCTCGTCCGCGCCCGGATCACTGAAACGACGACGAGGAGGACGGATGGCCCAGGGGTCAGCACCGGTCGCGGACCTGGTGGCGCGGTTCTTCCGCGACCACGGGGTTCGGCGCGTGTTCGGGCTGCAGGGCGGACACATCCAGCCGGTGTGGGACCAGCTCGCCCGGCTCGGCGTCGAGATCGTCGACGTCCGCGACGAGGGCTCGGCCGTGCACATGGCCCACGCCCACGCGGAGCTGACCGGCGAGACCGCCGTGGCCCTCGTGACCGCCGGGCCCGGCGTCACCAACACGGTCACCGCCGTCGCCAACGCCTCGATCAGCCGCGTCCCGCTGCTGCTCCTCGGCGGCTGCCCGCCCCGCCCGCAGGCCAACATGGGCCCGCTGCAGGACATCCCGCACACCGAGATCCTCGCGCCGGTGACGCGGCTGTCCCGCACGCTGCGCCAGCATGACCAGGTCCTGCGCGAGCTCGACGAGGCCTGGGCCCGCGCGTCCGGCGACCGCGGTGAGCCGGGGCCGGTGTACGTCGAGATCCCCACCGACGTCCTGCGCCAGGAGGTCCCGCCGGCGCTGGTCACCGACGAGCACCTGCGCGCCAAGCCCCGCCGCCGCCCCCAGCCCCACCCCGACGACGTCACCGCGGTCGCCGAGCTGGTCCGCCACGCGAGCAAGCCCGCCGTCATCTCCGGGCGCGGCGCTCGGGTCACCGACGGGCGCGAGCTGGTGCGCTTCCTCGACGCCAGCGGCGCGGCCTACCTCGACACCCAGGAGTCGCGCGGCCTCGTCCCCGCCGACCACCCCGCCGGGGTCGGCTCGGCGCGCTCGGCCGTCATGCGCGACTGCGACCTGCTGATCACCGTCGGACGCCAGCTCGACTACCAGCTCGGGTTCGGGTCACCGGCGGTGTTCCGGAACGCGAGGGTCGTGCGGATCGCCGACACGGCGAGCGAGCTGATCGACAACCGGCGCGGCGAGGTCGAGATCCTCGCCGACCCGGCCGCCGCGCTGGGCGCGCTCACCACCGCGCTCGCGGGCCACACCCCCGACACCGGCTGGCGCGACGAGCTGCGCGCCAAGCACGAGAAGCGCAGCGCGGAGTACAAGGCCGCGATGGCCGAGGCGCCCGCGGGCTCCGACGGCCTCATGCACCCCAACCGCGTCTTCGCCGCGCTCGACGCGCTCGACGGCTCGGAGAGCCTCGACCTCGGCGAGACGATCATGGTGGCCGACGGCGGCGACCTGCTCTCGTTCGCCCGGCTGGGCATCACCCGTTGCGCGCGCTACCTCGACCCCGGCGCCTTCGGCTGCCTCGGCGTCGGCACGCCGTTCGCCGTCGCCGCAGCGCTCGCGTACCCGGAGCGGCCCGTGGTGACCGTCACCGGCGACGGCGCGTTCGGCATCACGGCCACCGACATCGACACCGCGGTCCGGCACGGCGCGAAGGTCGTCGTGATCGTCTCCAACAACGCCGCGTGGAACATCGAGCGCTACGACCAGCAGGAGAACTACGGGCTGGTCGTCGGCACCGAGCTCGCGTTCTCCGACTACGCGGCGCTGGGCCGCAGCCTCGGCGCCCACGGCGAGCGGGTCACCGATCCCGCCGACCTGCCCGACGCGCTGCGCCGCGCGCTGGAGAACGCGCCGGCCGTCGTCGACGTCCTCACCAGTCGCGACGCGCCCTCGCCCGACGCCGACAAGGGCCTGGGCTTCGTGCCCGACTACCAGGCCCTCACGCCCTGGAACGACGCCGAGATCGAGCGGAGGAGGGCCCGATGAGCGCGCAGATGGAGGAGTGGCACTTCCCGGCGGGCTACGACCAGAGCTACCTGCCCGACCCGTCGTCGCCGTACTGGTTCCCGCACCGCGAGACGATGGATCCCGAGGAGCGCAACGCCGCGGTGCTCGTGCGGCTGCGTGAGGTCATGGCGTACGCCTACGCGAGTTCGCCGTTCTACCGGCGCAAGTGGGACGCGGCCGACCTCAAGCCCGCCGATATCACGTCGTTCGAGGCCTTCGAGCAGGTCCCGGTGGTGAGCAAGGACGAGATGCGGGCCTCGCAGCACGACGTCCCGCCGTTCGGCGACTACCTGTGCTGCGAGGAGTCCGAGATCCACCACATCCACGGCACGTCGGGCACCACCGGCATGCCGACGGCCTTCGCCATGGGTCGGCGCGACTGGGAGGTCATCGCCGACAACCACGCCCGCATCCTGTGGGGGATGGGCGTCCGTCCGGGCGACACGGTGTTCGTCGCGGCGCTCTTCAGCCTCTACCTCGGTTCGTGGGGGGCCATGACCGGTGCCGAGCGGCTGCGTTGCCGGGTGCTCCCGTTCGGGGCGGGGGCCCAGGGCATGACCGCCCGCGCCGTCACCTGGCTGGCGCGCACCAGGCCCGCGGCCTTCTACGCGACGCCGTCGTACGCGCTGCGCCTCGCGGAGGTCGCGGAGCAGGAGAAGATCGACCCGCGCGAGTTCGGGCTGAGGGTCATGTTCTTCTCCGGCGAGCCCGGCGCGTCGGTGCCGGCCGTGCGCAAGGCGATCGAGGACGCGTTCGGCGCGACGGTGATCGACTGCGGGACGATGGCGGAGATGACGCCGTTCATGTCGGCGTCGGCCACGGCGGGCACGCCGGAGGGCATGCTGCTCTGGCAGGACATCGTCTGGCACGAGGTCTGCGACCCGGACACGTTCCGCACCGTCCCGTTCGGCTGCGAGGGCACGCCGGTCTACACGCACCTCGAGCGCACGTCGCAGCCGATGATCCGGCTCGCGTCCAACGACCTCACCCGCTGGGTGATGGAGGACAACCCCTGCGGGCGCACGTACCCGAAGCTGCCCGACGGAGTCTACGGCCGGATCGACGACATGATCCACATCCGGGGTGAGAACGTGTACCCCACGGAGGTCGACAACTACCTGCGCGGCGTCGCCGACTACGGCGGCGAGCACCAGATCGTCGTGCGCCGCACCGGCTCGATGGACGAGATGATCGTCCGCGCCGAGACCACGCTGCCGGAGGGGCGGCGTTCCGAGTTCGAGAAGTCGATCGGCTCCGGACTGCAGTCCTTCCTCGGCATCCGCGTGACCTTCGAGTCCGTCGACGCCAACACCCTCGAGCGGGCCGAGCACAAGTCCCGCCGCGTCGTCGACGAGCGCGAGCACACGAAGCGCTGACCCCTGTGAGCACTTTCCGGGCCCAGGGGCCCGGAAAGTGCTCACATCACCCACACGGACCCGTCCAGCACACCCCACAGCGAGGTGGCCCCTCCATGTCCCTGACCCTCGACACGACGACCCGCACCGCCGAGCACGCGCAGATGTTCATCGGCGGGGAGTGGGTGTCGGCCTCGTCGACGTTCCCGACCGTCGACCCGAACACCGGCGCGGCGATCGGCGAGGTCCCGCGCGGCGACTCCGCCGACGTCGACCGCGCCGTGGCGGCCGCGAAGACCGCGGCCGTCGACTGGCAGTTCACCGACGCGATCGCGCGCGCCGGCCTGCTGCGGGCGCTCGCCGCGAAGGTCACCGAGAACGCCGACGAGCTCGCGCGCCTCGAGGCCCTCGACTCCGGCCACTACCTGGCCAAGGCCCAGGAACTGGTCGGCGCGATCCCGCTCTGGCTCGACTACTGGGCGAGCCTCGCGGACAAGGTCGGCGGCCGCACCATCGAGGTGCCGGGCAACAAGCTCTCGTTCACGATCCTCGAGCCGCTCGGCGTCACCGCCCACATCGTCCCGTGGAACTACCCGCTGCTGATCCTCGTGCGCTCGTGCGCGCCGGCGCTCGCGCTCGGCAACACCTGCGTGGTCAAGCCCGCCGAGGACACGTCCCTGTCGGCCCTGAAGTTCGCCGAGCTGGTCGAGGAGGCGGGCTTCCCCGACGGCGTGTTCAACGTCGTCACCGGCTACGGCGGTGAGGCGGGCGCCGCGCTCGCCGCACACCCGGACGTCGCGGGCATCACGTTCACCGGCTCCACCGAGACCGGCAAGCAGGTCGCCAAGCTCGGCGCCGACCACATCGCGCAGGTCAACCTCGAGCTGGGCGGCAAGAGCCCGACGATCGTCTTCCCGGACGCCGACCTCGACGAGGCCGTCGAGGCCGCGGTCCAGGGCTTCTGCTCGCACACCGGTCAGGTCTGCGTCGCCGGCACCCGGCTGTTCGTCCACGCCGACGTCGAGAAGCCGTTCCTGGACAAGCTGACCGCCCGCCTGGACCAGACGCAGGTCGGCGACGGGTTCGCCGACGGCACGCAGATGGGCCCGCTGGTCTCCCGCAAGCAGTACGACCGGGTCACCGAGTACATCGAGATCGGCAAGTCGGAGGCGACGCTGTTCTACGGGGGCGGGCGCCCGGCGGGCACGAACGAGGGCGGCTACTTCGTCGAGCCCACCGTGTTCACCGGTGTCCCGGCCTCGGCGCGGATCGCGAAGGAAGAGATCTTCGGGCCGGTCGCGTCGGTGTTCACGTGGTCCTCGGAGGACGAGCTCGTGGACGCGGTCAACGACTCGATCTACGGCCTGTTCGCCGTCCTGCTCGGCAAAGACGTCACCCCGCTGCTCTCGACGGCCCGCCGTCTGCAGGTCGGCGGCGTGATGATCAACGACTGGTTCGGCGAGCTGCCGATGACCCCCCACGGCGGTCACAAGCAGAGCGGCACCGGTCGCGAGGAGGGCCTCGAGGCCGTCCACGGCTACACGCAGGTCAAGCACGTCGCCGTCAACCTCGACCCGCTGCGTTCGGCCACCGACTGGGCCGGGGCTCCGCTGTAGACGCACCTTCACCAGCAGAGGGGAGTACCTCGTGAACAACGCTCTGGGAGAGAAGCCCGCACCGTACGGCGCACCGGAGACCACGGCGACGCCGGGCGAGGCGGGAGGCTTCTTCGAGACCGGCCGCCCCCGCCTGGGCGGCCTGCCGAACCCGATCGCCTTCAGCGACACCCAGGCGGCCGTGATCAGGGCGGCCGCCGACACGCTGATCCCGCCGCACCCGGACTGGCCGACCGCGAGCGAGCAGGACCTCGTGACGTTCGTGGGCCGCTACGTGACGCCGAGCGGCTACCGCAACAAGCACTTCCCGTTCGCGAGCGAGGACGAGTTCAAGGCCGGGCTCGACCGGCTCGGGCAGGCCTTCGTGGACGGTTCCGTCGCGGACAGGACCGCGGCGATCTCCGGGCTCGAGAAGGCCGAGGACCCGCTGTTCGAGCAGCTGCGGGCGCTCGTCTACTACGGCTACTACTCGCGTCCGGTGGTCACGCTCGCGATCAACCGCAACCTGCCCGCCGGCCGCGACTACCACGGCCCGCCGCTGCCCTACGGCTACCTGCAGACCACCGAGCCGTGGGACGAGGAGCTGCTGACGGCTGCGCAGGAGAACGGCTCCTACCTCGAGACCGACGAGGTCGTCCGCGTCGACCTCTCCCAGCTGTCCTGGACGAAGTGAGGCAACCATGGCCGCATACTCCGAGACCGACGTCCTGATCATCGGCGCGGGGCCCGGCGGCGCCGGCATCGCGCTGAAGCTGGCCAAGGCCGGCGTGAAGGTGACCTGCCTGGAGCAGGGCCCGTGGGTCAAGCCGACCGACCACCCGCACTACCACGACGAGTGGGAGCTCGAGAAGCAGCGCGGGTGGGCCTACGACCCCAACGTGCGCCAGCTGCCCGAGGACTATCCGGTCACCGGCACGACGACGCCGTACATGATGAACAACGTCGGCGGCTCGACCGTGCACTACGCGGGCCACTGGCCACGCTACAAGCCGGTCGACTTCCGCAAGGGCACCGAGCACGGCCTCGAGGGCACGATCGACTGGCCGATCTCCTACGAGGACCTGGCGCCGTTCTACGACGAGAACGACGAGATCTACGGGATCTCCGGGCGCATCGGTGACCCGTCCTACCCGGACCGCAAGCAGGCCGTCCGCGACCCCGAGGTGCTGCCCGGCAAGCTGGGCCTGAAGTACGCGAAGGCGTCGAAGGACCTGGGCTGGCACTGGTGGCCCTCGGACAACGCGATCATCACCGTGCCGCGGGAGAACCGCGAGGCCGACCAGGCCATGGGCAACGAGCTCTCGGGCAGCCCGACGGGCTCGCTGTCCACCCCGGCCAACGCCCACTGGCCCTCCGCGATCCGCCACGGCGCCGACCTGCGCACGAACGCGCGCGTCGAGACGATCGACGCCGAGGGGGGCAAGGCCACCGGGGCGACCTACCTCGACCGCGTCACCGGCGAGCGGCACGGGATCCGCGCCAAGATCGTCGTCCTGGCCGCGAACGGTATCGGGTCGCCGCGGCTGCTGCTGCAGAGCGCGCAGAAGGGCCACCCCGACGGCCTGGCGAACTCGAACGGCATCGTCGGCAAGTACCTGATGCACCACGTGTTCGCGTTCTGCGACTCGTGGTTCGACGAACCGATCGAGGGCTTCAAGGGTGCGTTCGGCGCGCCGCTCTACTCACACGAGTTCTATCACACCGACGTCAGCCGGGGATTCGTCAACGGCTTCGGCATGCAGGTCGCGCGCAGTTTCGGGCCCGCCTACGCCGCGATGGGAACGCACACCGGCTACACGGCGCCGTGGGGCGAGAAGCACCGCGAGTTCTTCGACGGCCACTTCGCCAACCACCTCATGGTCTTCATGTTCGGCGAGGACCTGCCGGTGGAGTCGAACCGCGTCACGCTCGACCCCGACGTGAAGGACTCGTCGGGCCTGCCGGCCGCGCACGTCGACTACAACCTCCACCCGAACGACATCGCGCTCGCCGAGTACGGGATCGACAAGATCTTCGAGGCGACGCGCGCGGTCGGTGCCGTCGAGACCAACGACACCGGCGTGCTCTACCCGCCACCGGGCTGGCACCTCATGGGCACCTGCCGCATGGGCAACGACCCGGGCGACTCGGTGCTCAACAAATGGTGCCAGACGTGGGACGTCCCGAACCTGTTCGTCGTCGACGGCAGCACGCTCACCACGGGCGCCGCCGTCAACCCGACGAGCACGATCGGCGCGCTGTCGCAGCGCACCGGTGAGTACATCCTGCGCAACTTCGACCACATCGCCGCGCAGAAGACGACCCCGAGCAACGCGGACGCGCCGACGATGTAGTTCGCGTTCCCGTTCCGGGGGGAACACGCGAGGAGAAGACATGTCGTTGTCACCCCCGGAACGGGGGCCGAGAAGGTCTGTTCGAGGATCACGCGAGGTCTGGTCCGGTTCCTGTTCGTCTGCTACGCCGCGGCCTATCTGGACCGTGTGAACGCCGGGTTCGATGTTCCTCATCGAGGTCGTGCCGTCGCTCGTGCTCGGCCTGCTCGTGCTGCGCTGCCTCGACAACTCCGTCGACGACGCCCGCTGGCTCTCCGAGGAGCAGAAGGCGGTGGTGCGCGCCGACCTCGCGGCCGAGGAGGCGATCATCACCACGACCGCGAGTCGGCGCACGGCGACCGCACCGGCGAGCGCCGCTGGCACACGCTGATCCCGTGCCTGGTCGCTGCGCTGGGCCTCGTGCTGACGGCGGTGTTCCCGCAGAGCACGGCGCTCGCGGTGGGCTCGATGGTGCTCGTCGCGGCCGGCGTCTCGACCGCCCGGTCCGCGTTCTGGAGCATCCCCGCGGCGCTGCTCTGCGGCGCCGGCGCGGCCGCGGGGATCGCGCTGGTCAACTCGATCGGCACCATCGGCGGCGGCGTCGCTACCTCGCTCGTCGGCTGGCTCTGCGACCTCACGGGGTCGACGGCGTCGAGCCTCTACCCGTTCGGCGCGGTGCTGCTGATCGGCGGTCTGCTCGTGCTGCTCGTGCCGAGATCCGTCGATCACCGCGCGATGGCGGCGCGCACCCCCGGGGAGGACCTACCATCGCCGCGATGAGGTACGAGGTCACCGAGGACGACACCGCTGTCGCGCTGGGCACCGGGGAGCTGCCGGTCCTGGCGACGCCGCGGCTGATCGCCTGGCTGGAGGCGGCGACCGTCGCCGAGGCGTCCCCGGGCCTGCGCGAGGGGCAGACCACGGTCGGCGCCGCGATCCGCGTGCGGCACCGCCGGCCGACCCCGGTCGGCGGCATCGTCGACGTCTACGCCTCGCTGACCACCGAGGGCGACCGGCTGACCTTCGACGTCAGCGCCATCGACGGCGACGGGCACTATGTCGCCGACGGCGAGATCGACCGCGTCGTGGTGGACCGGGCGCAGTTCACCGCGTGATCCCGACCGGTTGACGGCCCGCACCACGCCCCGCGGGCGTGAGCTACGGGATGATCGAGTCGACGTAGCCACCGTCCACGCGGACAGCCGCGCCCGTCGTGGCCGAGGCCAGCGGCGAGGCCAGGTACGTCACGAGGTGTGCGATCTCCTCGGGCTCGATGAGGCGCTGGATCAGCGACTGCGGCCGATACTCGATCATGAACTTGCGCTGCGCCTCGTCCCACGGCAGGTCATCGCCGACGAGCTCGCGCACGAACCCTTCGACGCCGCCGGTGTGGGTCGGGCCGGCGATCACGGAGTTCACGGTGACCCCCGTGCCGGCCGCCTCCTTGGCGAACCCGCGGGAGACGGCGAGCAGGGCGGTCTTCGACATCCCGTAGTGGATCATCTCGGCGGGGAGCGCCGCGGCACCCTCGGCGGACGCGACGTCGGCGGCGACTCCGACGACCTCGCCGCCGGTCTCGTCCCGGATTCCGGCGACGGCCTCGTCGACGCGCGCCCGGTCACGACCGTTGACGACCACCCGTGCGCCGGCACGGCCGAGATCGACGGCGATCGCCCGCCCGATGCCCCCGGTCGACCCCGTGACCAGGGCGGTCCGTCCGGACAGGTCGAGCTGCATGGTGGGTCCTCCTCGTCCTCGCTGCGGTGCCGATGGGGCAACCGACCGATGCGGCCCGAACTTCCCGGAGCGGGTCCCTACACTCGGGGGCATGGCGGGGCGCATCCGGGACGCGGACATCGCGGAGGTGCGCGACCGCAACCGGGTCGACGAGGTCATCGGCGAGTACGTGGCCCTGCGCCGCGCGAGCGCGAGCTCGGTGAAGGGCCTCTGCCCGTTCCACGACGAGAAGACGCCCTCGTTCAACGTGCGCCCCACGCACGGCACGTTCCACTGCTTCGGTTGCGGCGAGGGCGGCAGCGTCATCGACTTCTTGATGAAGATCGAACAGCTGGGCTTCGTCGAGGCCGTGGAGAAACTGGCCGACCGCATCGGCTACCGGCTGACCTACGAGGGCGGCGGGTCGAGCGTCCAGAAGGACCGCGGCACCCGCGCCCGCCTGCTGGCCGCCAACAAGCTGGCCGCCGAGTTCTACGCCGAGCAGCTGCGGGCGCCGGGGGAGGCGCAGAAGGCCCGCGAGTTCCTCGCCGAGCGCGGGTTCGACCAGGCGGCGGCCGAGGAGTTCGGCTGCGGGTTCGCGCCGTCGGGCTGGGACAAGCTCACCAAGCACCTCGTCGCGCAGGGCTACACGCTCGAGGAGTTGGAGAAGGCGGGGCTGTCGCGCCCCGGCCAGCGCGGGTACATGGACCGGTTCCACCGTCGGCTGCTCTGGCCCATCCGCGACCTCGGCGGTGACGTCGTCGGTTTCGGCGCGCGTCGGCTGTTCGACGACGACCGCATCGAGGCGAAGTACCTCAACACCCCCGAGACGCCCGTCTACCACAAGTCGAAGATGCTCTTCGGGCTGGACAAGGCCAAGCGCGACATCGCCAAGACCCGGCAGGCCGTGATCGTCGAGGGCTACACCGACGTCATGGCGATGCACCTGGCCGGGGTGACGACGGCGGTCGCGAGCTGCGGCACGGCGTTCGGCGAGGACCACGTGGCGGTGCTGCGCCGGCTGCTCATGGACGACTCGTTCGACCGCGGCGAGGTCATCTACGTCTTCGACGGCGACGCCGCCGGTCAGGCCGCGGCGCGCAAGGCGTTCGAGGGCGACCAGCAGTTCGCCACCCAGACCTACATCGCGGTCGCCCCCGACGCCATGGACCCGTGCGATCTGCGGCAGGCGCGCGGCGAGGTCGCCCTGCGCGACCTGGTGGCCCAGAGGGCGCCGCTGTTCAGCTTCATCATCCGCGCGATCCTCGACGAGCACGACCTCGGCACCGTGGAGGGCCAGGTGGCGGCCCTGCAGCGCGCCGTGCCCGAGGTGGCCCGCATCCGGCGTGAGGACCTGCGCGACGGCTACGCGCGCAGGCTTGCGGGGTGGGTCGGGTGGACCGACGAGGCACAGGTGGTGCGCCGGGTCCGGGAGACCGCCGGCGCGCCGACCGACGCCCCGGCGCGCCGGGCGCAGCGCAAGCCGCCGACCAACCACCGGGCCGGCGCGGAGGGCGGGCCCGCGTTGCCCGCCCGTGACGACCCTCGCCTGCGCGTCCAGCGCGAGGTGCTCAAGGCCGCGCTGCAGGCCCCGGCGCTGGCCGGGCCCGTGTACGACTCGCTGCCCGAGGACGCGTTCAACAACGATGCCTACCTCGCCGTGCACCGGGCGGTGCTCGCCGCCGGGGGCACCTCGGCGGGCTGGTCCGGCTCGGCATGGATCGACGCCGTCGGCCGCGAGGTCCCGAGCGGCTACCGCACGCTGGTCCACGAGCTCGCCGTCGAGCCGCTGCAGACCCGCGAGACCGACGAGCACCGCTACATCACCTCGATGATGAGCGCCCTGCAGGGCACGCTGGTCGAGCGCCAGGTCTCGGAGATCAAGTCGCGGCTGCAGCGGCTGTCGCCGATCAACGACGCCGACGAGTACCACGAGCTCTACGGCGACCTCGTCGCGCTCGAGCAGTACAAGAAGGCGCTGCGCAGCCAGGCGTCGGGCGCGGTGTCGCTGTGAGCGGGTTCGTCGACCGGCTCGGGGCCCTCCTCACGGGGCGCGAGCCGATCCCGGAGGGCTTCACCGGCACGCTCGACGACGGCGAGCGGGTGATCGCCGACGGGCGCGGGCCGCGCGGGTCGATCGTGCTCGCCACCGACCTGGGGCTGTGGCTGCCGCCCGCCGCGTCCGGCGAGGGCGCGCACCGGATCCTCTGGCACCTGGTCACCAAGGCCACCTGGGCCTCCGGCGCCCTGGAGGTCGTCGAGGCCGACGAGGTCGAGGAGCTGGCGGGCGGGGTCGTCGTGCTGGCCGACCGGGCGCCGCGCCGCGTGCCGCTGACCGAGCCGCGCCGGGTGCCCGAGACCGTGCACCATCGGGTGACGGTCGCGGTCAAGGACAGCCAGCACCACGACCTCGGCGACGGCGGCGCCTGGTTCGTCCAGCGGCGCGTGCCCGGGGCGGGGATCGTCCTGCACGTGCGCCCCGATCCCGGCACCGACCCGGAGGTCGTACGCACCGTGGCGGCGGGAGTCGGGGAGAAGCTCAGAGACGCCCGCTCGTGACCCTGACCTGGGATCCGGAGCTCTACCGACGCCACGACGACCACCGCGCGCGCCCGTTCCTCGACCTCGTCGGCCGGGTCGGCGCGACGGCCCCGCGTGAGGTCGTCGACCTCGGCTGCGGGCCCGGGCACCTCACCGGGGTGCTCGCCGGGCGGTGGCCGGACGCGCGGGTGCGCGCGTCGGACGCCTCGCCGGAGATGATCGCGGCGGCGCGCGGGAACGGCGTGGACGCCGAGCTCGCCGACGTCCGCGACTTCGCACCCGGTCCCGAGACCGACGTCGTCGTCTGCAACGCGGTGCTGCACTGGGTGCCCGAGCACCGCGAGCTCCTCGCCCGCTGGGCCGCGGACCTGCCCGCCGGCGGATGGCTCGCGACGCAGGTGCCGGGCAACGAGCGGTCGCCGTCGCACGAGACCGCCCGGGAGCTCCTGACGAGCCCGGCGTGGACGGACCTCGTCCCGGGCGGCCTGCCCGCCTACGGGGTCGGCACGCCCGAGCAGTACGCCCGACTGCTGGCCGCGGCGCGCCCCGGCGGCGTCGTCGACTGCTGGGAGACGACCTACCTGCACCCGCTGACCGGGGACGACCCGGTGGGCGACTGGATCGCGGGCAGCACCCTGCGACCCGTGCGCGACGCCCTCGACGACGCCGGGTGGGCACGCCTGCGCGCGGAGCTCGCACCCCGCCTGCGCGACGCGTACCCGCCCGACGACGCCGGCGTGACCTGGTTCGGGTTCCGCCGGGTGTTCGCGGTGCTCGGTACCTGACTTTTCCGGGCGCCCTGACCTACCGGCCGGAACCGTTGGCGGCCGCTCGACCCGGTGCGGTGGGCTGCTCCCCTTCGGGACCACCCGCGGGCGCGACCTTCTCCTTGGCCAGCGCGACGCCCGTCTGCACGGCCTCGCCGGCCTTCGCGCGGGCGACACCGGCGGCGCCCTGCACGCTCGGGTGGTCGGCCACCTGGCGGTACGCCCGCGCGATCTGCTCGTAGCGCTCGCGGCCGGCGCGCGCCCCGAGGACGTACCCCACGCCGGCCCCCAGCAGGAACGGAATGATCTTCATGCGTTCTCCTCCCCGACGTCTCGTTCCGCCCATCCTGCCCCACCCCGTGCGGAAGGACGGTGGGGCGGGTGAGGTAGCGTGGAGGGAGTCCGCACGCAAGGCGTCCGGACACAGCGGTCCTCCGTAGCTCAATCGGCAGAGCATTCGGCTGTTAACCGAAGGGTTACTGGTTCGAGTCCAGTCGGAGGAGCCGAAACCCCAGGTCACAGCCCGTGGCCTGGGGTTCTTTCTTGATCGGCCCACCGCTTACCCACCTCTTTCGTCGCCGCTACCTCCGTAGGCCCGGTCCAGGGCGTCGGCGACGTCGCTGGTGACGGCGCGGCGCCCGAGGTACTTGTCCTGGGTCATGGACACCTTCGCGTGACCGAGCTGGTCGGCGATCTGGCGTGCCGAGAGGCCGGCCGCGTCCAGCTCGGTCGCCGCGGTCTTGCGGAACACGTGCGAGGTCACCCATGCGAAGTCCGCCGAGCCACGGGCCGCGCGCAGCGAGCCCGACGCGTTGGACGGGTCGCGCCAGCCACCCCGGGCATCGGGGAAGACCGGACCCCGTCCGTCCGAGTCCTGCCGCCGTCGACGCAGCATGCCCATCGCGAAGCCGGGCAGCCGCAACGTCCGCTCGCCGGCGATGCTCTTGGTCGTCTTGCGGACCAGTCCCTGGCCCTTCACGCGGATGATCGTGTGCTCGATGACCACCAGGCGGCCGTCGAGATCGACGTCGTCCCACGCCACGGCCAGCGCCTCGCCGATTCGGACGCCGGTCGCGAGCATGAGGGCGCACAGGTCCGGCAGGTCCTTGCGTCGCGCCACCGGATCGGCGTGCAACTGCTTGATCCACTCCTCTCGTTCTTCCCGGGTCAGCGCGCGTGGCTGGCGTCGGGGCGTTGTGGCGATGCGCCCGATGTCTCGTGTCGGATTCGTGCGGATCGCGCCGTAGCGGACGGCGAGCCCGAGCGCGCCCGACAGCACGGTGCGCGCGAGCTTCGCCGTCGCCGCGCCCCTCTGGACGTTGACGGTCTGCACGAAGCGGTCGAGACGGGACACGCTGATCTCGCGCAGCCGCACCTCACCGAGCGCCGGTCGCACGTGGACATCGAGCGTGAGCCGGTATATCTGTGCTGTGTTGGGGGAGCGGAGACCCTGCGCCACCTGGGAGTCGATCGACAGCAGCCAGGCGTCAGCGACGGCCGAGAAACGAGAGTCGCCGGTGATGTCGTCCGGGTCCCCGGCGGCGACCCGGTCCCGCAGCTCGTCGCGGAGACGGTTCTTCGCGATGGCGGCGGTCGCCCCGGTCTTCTCGACCTTCCGGGTCACACCGTCGTGGTCGCCGGAAGCGAGCCGTGGCCCGGACGCCGCCGGGCACGGCGTGCGTGGTGATGTTGCCGTAGGTCCCGATCGGCAGCGGTGGACGCGGCATCCCTCAGCCCGCCTTCTCGGTCAGCGACGCGAACCACGAGCGCACTTCCTCGGGCTCGTAGCGCACGTACCGACCGACGCGAACACCCTTCGGGCCGTAGCCCGTGCGGCGCCAGTTGTAGATCGTCATCACGGGGACGCTCAGGTAGTCGCTCAGGTCCTGAACGCTCCACAACCTCTCTGCTCTCGCCATCTCGGCACTCCAGGTCAGACTGCGGTGATCAGTTCGTCGTGGGCGGCGCGACCCCTGGCGCGGGCGTTGGCGGCCGAGGTGTTGGCGAGCAGGGCGTCGGCGCTGGTGTGCCAGCCGATGCCGGCGTAGACCAGGGAGCTGATGACGATCTCGGTGGTGTCTTCGTCGTCGGCCTGGTCGCTGTCGTCGGGGCCGTGGTGGTCGAGCTGGGCGAGGCGCCAGTCGCGGCGGGCGTGGCGGAGGGCGCCGAGGGTGGCGGAGTAGCGGCGGGAGCGGCTGGAGAAGTGGCCGCCGAACCCGAGCATGTGCGCCCAGCGTTGGAGCCGGCCCCAGCCGGCGGCCCACTGGTTGCTGTCGGCGCGTTCGGGGCGGGTGCCGAGGTGCCAGCACGCGTCGATCTGGCGGCCGGGGTGGGTGTCGAGGCGGGCGTGGTGGCGCACGGTGTCGGGGCGCAGCCGGCCCGAGGTGTGCCCGGCGAGTTCGGTGGCCTTGGTGGCGTACTTGGCGAGGTAGCCGGCCACGGCCGCGGTGGTGATCTCTCCGGCGTCGTCGAGGTCGAGCCGTGAAAGTCGGACGGGGCGGGGGTCGACCTGTTCGCCCCAGGCGATCGGCCAGCCCTGCTCGCGGGCCGGGTGCGCCGTGGTGGTGAACCGCGTGTCGGTGATGGCGTCGCGGAGGAGGGTGGCGAGGTGGTTGGCGCCGACACAGGGGGCGGGCGGGATGACGGCGTCGGGGTCGCGGGGGTCGAGCCCGTCGAGCCGGACGAGGGCGTGGAAGTGCGCGGCGCCGCGGTGCTGGAACTCGGCGACCTTGGTGTAGGACAGGCGCAGCTTGATGCCGTGGCGCTTGGCGAGGGCGGTGACGGCGCGGCGGGCGGTGATGATGGTGCGGCGCCACAGCTCGCCGCTCGACAGGTTCCACACGGCCTGGTGGGGGTGGTCGTAGCAGTCCAGGCACAGCGGACGGCCGAGACTCGTCACGCTCCTGCACGGCGGGCAAATGGCTGATCATGTACGACGCGCGCCTCGCTGGAGCAAGCTGGAGCGAGATCGGCCAGGCGACCCGAGTCACCGCCGAGCAGGCCCAGGCTATCTACGTTCAGGCGGTCGAGATCCAGGAGCGACACAAGATCAGGCGCACCAGCGCCTATCGCAAAGTGATCTGACGAGGGCTCGGAGACTGATCAAGCTGCTGACTCGTCGACCTCAAACAGGCCGAAGGTGTTGCCCTCCGGATCGAGGAAGTAGCCCTGCCAGCATCGGCCGGGCACGGCGAACTTCGGCAGCGCGACTCGACCGCCACGGTCGGTGATCCGCTGCGCGGCCTGGTCAAAATCGTCCACCGGGAAGGAACAGACAAAGGCGTTGGTGCCCTGTTCGGGTGCCGGTGCCGGAGCGGGCCGCTTCAGTATCCCGCCCGCGAGACCGTCGGCGTGGATGCGCCAGTACTCCAAGGGCATGTCCTCGCCAGCCGGCGCGATCTTCCAGCCAAACACGTCGCCGTAGAACGTCGCTGCTCGTTCCAGTTCGTCAGCTTGCAGCTCGATGTACATATCAGGCTCCCGGCCCTTCGCTGATCCGATCTTGCCGCGCGGCAACTACCACTCACCGGCGGCACCATGGGTAGACCTTCCCTTCAAGTACGTTCAACGTACTGCATCCTAGTGTATTAGGACAAGGGTGGATGAAGCGTCGACGCCGAAGATCATCGGCATCGCACTGCCTCCTGCTGCTACCTGTCGAGAACGGCCCTACTCACGACACTCAATGTTGACCTTCGGTCGTGCCATCCGCGTGCCATCCACCACGGGTAACCAGGGTCTGCAGCGGTACGACGGGACGTTCTCCGGTCGAGGTCGTACCCTCTGACGACGAGCCCAGCGCAGCCTTCCAACTTGGGGCTCAAGTGGCGGAGATGGGCGACTTCTTGTGAAGATCAACAGCGCCGCTTACCTCCCGCTACCCGTCGAGAGCAGCCGCTGACGAGCACCAACAAGCACAAACCTCGATCCAGCGTCCGTCCAGCTCAGGGGTCGTTTCGACCATCGACGAGAAACGTCCACAAGTCCGCTGCGCTGATCCGAAGGGTTACTGGTTCGAGTCCAGTCGGAGGAGCCGAAACCCCAGGTCACGGCGCGTGGCCTGGGGTTCTTTCTTGATCGGCCCACCGGGACGCTTTCCGCTGTGCAAGGACGAACGGACGCGCAAGTAGCCCCTGCAGTCCTCGGCCGGCCCCGCGAGCCATCAGCTCGCCGGGTTCGTCTCGAGCCATTCATCGATCTCGGCCACTGCTGCATCCACGACCGCAGCCGATGCTGCGCTGGCGGTCAGCGACGCTCGAGCGAGGCCGGCCATCTCGCTGTCGGTGAGTCCGAGGGTCTCGCGGGCGAGTCGATACTCGTCGGCGAGGTCGGTGCTGAACACCAGCGTGTTGTCCGCGTTGAGCGAGCAGAGCACACCGGATCGCACGAACTCCGCCAGAGGATGCTCGGCGAGCTCGGCGACGACGCCGAGCGCGACGTTGGAACTAGGACACAGGTCCAGGCAGACGCCCCGGTCGGCCAGTTCCGAGACCAGCGACGGATCGTCGGCAGCACGCACGCCGTGCATGAGCCGGTCGGGGCGCAGAACATCTTCGGCTCGCGCCTCATCGGCGGCCCTCCAGTCGAGCCATGTGGACCCGGATCATCGCCACCACCGACATCGACCATCACCGCGATGTCGCCCGACTATCGCGACATGTCTGACTATGGCTCGAAGACGAGGTTCACGCCGCTGTCTCGTCGATCTCGAACAGGCCGAAGGTGTTGCCCTCGGGGTCGAGGAAGTAGCCCTGCCAGCATCGGCCCGGCACGGCGAACTTGGGCAGTGCGACCTGCCCCCCGAGATCGGTGATCCGCTGCGCGGCCTGGTCGAAGTCGTCTACGGGGAACGAACAGACAAACGTCACCGATGGTCACGGCCTGGGGTCGTCGGGCGCCCCGACGGCCCAGCGAGACGTCGACTGGTCGAGTGAACCCATGCCCGTATCGAGTGAACCTCGGCGTGGATGTCTGGTGTCGTCGGGTCGGTCCGGGCACGCTCCGTCTCGAGCCGGTGGGGGAACCCCGGCGATCCGGCGCCCCGGGGGGCGCCGATGGCGAGATGGTGGGCCGGACCAGGCAGCTGGGGAGCGGGCCCCCGGCCCACCATCCTCGCATCCCTCGTCATCGCGGCGGCTCGTCGCGAAGCAGCCGGTCGGCCTCGTTCACCGCATCGACGGGCGTGCCGTTGCCGATCGGCCCGGTCGGCCGGGCCGGCCGGGTCGGGCGGGGCGGGCGACGCTGCACGCGATACAGGCGCTGCGCTCCACGCACACCTTTGAACTTGCGCGGCGCGGCTGCGCGGAAGAGGAACGGGGAGTCCTCCGACGCCGCGGCGACGACCGCGTCGCGCACCGCGGCAGTGATCGTCACATGGCCCGGCCGCGCGGTCTCGGTGACCCGGCTGGCGAGGTTGACCGGCGGGCCGAACCAGTCCCCGGCGTGCGGTACCCCGATGCCCTTGGCGACGCCGACGCGCAGCGCGGGCCGTCCGTCCTCCTCGCTCGACCACGCGTCGACGAGGTCGAGCGCCGCCGTCACGAGCAGGGTCGGGTCGGGCGACACGAGCATGACCGCGTCCCCGATCGTCTTGGCCAGGCGCACCGGCCACACCGACACCTCGGTGGCGCGGGCGGAGAGCATCTCGGCGACCTCGCTGAGCTCCACCGCCGAGACCGTCTCGCCGAGGTCGGTGAAGCCGACGAGGTCGGCGAAGCAGACGGTGACCTCCTGCGCGCCGCGCAGCCTGCCCGCGCTCGAATCCTCGACGGCGAGGGCGTGCGAGCGGATGCGGTCGGCGAGCGCCGCGGCCACGAGATGGACCAGGTGCAGCGAGTCGTCCTCGACGATCCGGCGCGCCTCGGTGGCGTAGCGCAGGGCCGTTTCCGGCTCCGGCTCGCCCGGCTTGAGCAGCGCCTCGCCCAGCAGCCCGCCGAGGGCGTCGGCGATGTTGAGCACGCCGCGGCCGATGGCCCGCACGACCGGCATCATCTCCTCGTCGGAGAACCCCAGGATGCGGTAGCGGTGGATCCGCTCGGCGATCTCGACGTCCTCGTCGGTGTAGATCGGCTCGCCGGGGTCCGGCGCGAGGGGCCGTCCGAGGGCCTGGAACCAGCGCCGCACGACGTCGATGTCGATCTCGGCGACCCGGCAGACGTCGTTGAGGGAGTGGCCGTCCTCGGGCCGCAGGGTGCGCTCGAGCAGGAGCAGGCCGAGGCGGTCGCGCGCGATGGCGTCCCGCATGGTGTCGATGTCGACCCCGTCCGCCGCGAGCGACTCGAGGACGGACACGCGCGTGCGGCGCTCGTCGCCGGCCAGTCCCTCGAGCAGCCCCGCGCGGTCGTAGTCACCCTCCGCCATCACCGAACGGACCCGCGCCGGGAGGGGCAGCGATGTGCGGTGACGCGGCGGCACCGCTTCATGGTGCCAGTGGGGTAGGACCCAGACATCTCGTGGCACCGCTGCCTGGGTCCGTACCGTGGCGGCGAGGGAGACAGGGAGGACCCATGACTGGCGGCCCACGCCTGCTGGCCACGAGCGACCTGCACGTCAACCGCTCGGAGAACGAGGACATCGTCCGTGAGCTGCACCCGGCCCACCCCGGCGACTGGCTGATCGTCGCGGGCGACGTCGGCGATCGCGTGGCCACCGTCGCGTGGGCCCTGGAGATCCTGGCCGGACGCTTCGCGAAGGTCATCTGGGTGCCGGGCAACCACGAGCTGTGGACGCCGCCGGGCGACGAGGTCGACCTGGTCGGACCCGCCCGCTACGACCACCTCGTCGAGGTCGCCCGGGGCCTCGGGGTCCTCACGCCCGAGGATCCGTGGCCGGTGTGGGAGGGCACCCAGGAGGATCCGCGGGGCGGGCCGGCGCTCGTGTGCCCGATGTTCGTCCTCTACGACTACAGCGTCCGGCCGCCCTCGATCCCCGGCGACTGGTCGAACGAGGCGGCGCTCGAGGTCGCCCGCGAGGCCGGCGTGGTGTGCACCGACGAGGTGCTCATGTCGTCCGACCCGTTCCCGGACGCCGCCGCGTGGTGCGCCGACCGCGTCGCCCGCACCGAGGCCCGCCTCGCCGAGCGCCCGCCCGGCATGCCGACGGTGCTCGTCAACCACTGGCCGCTGACCCCGCACCCCACCCGCATCCTGCGGTACCCGGAGTTCGCGCTGTGGTGCGGCACGACCGCGACCGCCGACTGGCACCGCCGCCACGACGCCGCGGTCGTCGTGTACGGCCACCTCCACATCCCGCGCACCACCGTCGAGGACGGCGTGCGCTGCGAGGAGGTCTCGGTGGGCTACCCGCGCGAGTGGCAGCGCCACGGGCTGGTCCGCGGCGCGTTGCGGGAGATCCTGCCGGGCCCCGCGGGGGACGGCCCCGATCCCTTCACCGCGTGGGCCGCGGAGCAGCGCGCGCAGTGGGCGCGGACATGAGGGACGTGACGACCACGGGCGTGGCGGCGCTCGACGCCGTCCTGCCCGGTGCCGTCGTCACCGCGGTGCGGACCGACGACGACCCGCGGGCCGTGCTCGCGCCCGAGGAGGAGCCCGCCGTCGCGAAGGCCGTGGCGTCGCGGCGCGCGGAGTTCACGACGGCGCGGGGGTGCGCACGGGACGCGCTCGTCCGTCTCGGGGCGCCGGCCGCGGCGATCCCGGTCGGCGAGAAGCGGGCCCCGGTGTGGCCCGACGGCGTCGTCGGCGCGATCACCCACTGCGCCGGCTTCCGGGGGGCGGCGGTGGCGTGGCGCGACGCCGTCCGCACGGTCGGCCTCGACGCGGAGCCGCACGTGACCCTGCCCGACGGTGTGCTCGAGGCGGTGTCCGACGCGGGGGAGCGGGCGGTGCTGTCGTCGCTGGCCGCGTCGGCGCCCGAGGTGCGGTGGGACAAGCTCCTCTTCAGCGCCAAGGAGAGCGTCTACAAGGCGTGGTTCCCGCTGACCGGTGCCTGGCTGGGCTTCGAGGAGGCCGAGCTGGTGCCCGATCTCGACGGGACCTTCCGCGCTTCCCTGCGTGTCCCGGGACCCGTGGTGGACGGTGCCGAGGTGACCGGGTTCCGCGGCCGCTGGGTGGTGCGGGACGGGCTCGTGATCACGGCGATCGCCCTGCCGGCGCGGGGGGTCTGATGCGCAACGAGGCGTGGTGGGAGACGTACGAGTCCGTCGTGGAGCAGCGCATCCGCGACGCGCAGGACGCGGGCAAGTTCGACGGGCTGCGCGGCGCCGGCCGTCCGTTGCCGGGGCAGAACCGTCCCTACGAGGAGAACTGGTGGCTGCGCTCGTACCTCGAACGCGAGGGCATCGGAAACGACGTCCTCCTGCCGACGCCGCTGCGTCTGCGTCGGGAGGTCGAGCGCCTGCCCGAGACCGTCCGGGACCTGGCGACCGAGCGCGAGGTCCGCGACACCGTCGCCGCCCTGGCCGCGCGCGTCGCCCACTGGCTGCGCTTCCCCGACGGGCCGCAGGTCGCGGTGCCGCTGCCGCGGGCCGACGACGTCGTCGCGCGGTGGCGGGAGGAGCGGGCGGCGGCACCGGCGCCGCCGCCCGACCTCCCGGCCGCGGCCGGTCGCCGGTCGTGGCGGCGGTGGTGGCGCCGCCCGTCCTGATCGGGGGCACGCGGGTCATCCCGGGTGCGAGCGCGGCATCTGCCGTTGATCAAGAGCGCGTGGTGCACCCCACGTGGCGTGCCGAGGTCGACGAGGTGCTCGTGATCTCGACGAGTCAGCCGGCGCGCGGAGCACGCGGCAGATCCACGACCGTTCCCGGCGGCTGGAGCGCGGTGTCGTCGACGGCGGGGGCCGGGGCCTCCCGGTCGCGGTCCCCGGGGCGGCGGGAGGGGGCCAGCGGGACGACGGTGGCGGCGCCGATGCCGTGGTAGCGCTCGGGGGTGCAGGTGAGCACGAGCACCTGGGCGGCGCCCTCGGCGGCGGTCGCCGCGGTGAACACAGCGCCGAGGCGGGAGAGGCGCGCCGGATCGGTGTGGCCGAGCGCGTCGTCGATGACCACCGGGACCCCGTCCGACGGGTCGACGAGCGCGGCGCACGCCAGCCGCGCGCACAGTCCGAGCTGCTCCTGGGCGCCGCTGGACAGCGCGGAGAACGCCACCGTGACGCCGTCGAGCGTGCGGTGGGTGATCCGCAGGTCCTCGTCGATCTCGAGGGACAGCGAGGCCCCGAAGACGATGCGCGCCAACCGCTCGACCTGGGCGCGGAACGGCGCGACGTAGGAGCGGCGCACGCGCTCGCGGTGACGGGCGAGCGTGTCGTGCAGGCGCTGCGCGGCGGCGGCGCGCCGGGCGACGCGGTCGTGGTCGCGCACGGCGGCCTCGAGCTCGGTGGCCGCGGCGGCGTGCTGGTCGTGCCAGCCCTCGAGGCCGGCGGCCTGCAGGCGCCCGGTGGTCTCGGCGTGCTCGCGCTCCAGGCGCGCGGCCTCGCCGGCGAGGCGCTCGTCGACGGCCCGGGCGTTGACCACGCGCGCCTCGACGGTGTCGGGGTCGTCGTCCGCGAGCGCCGCGGCCAGGGTCTCGTGCTCGCGCTCGGCCTCGCGGGCCGTGGCGAGCCGCTCCTCGGCGGCGGCGACGAGGCCGGCGTCCGGCTCCGCCTCGCGGGCCGCGCGCAGCTCCTCGGCGCGGCGGCCGTGGGCGTGGTGGGCGTCGGCGGCCCGCTCGGCCAGCACCGCGGCGCGGGTGTCGGCGTCGCGCACGGCGTCCTCGGCGGCCCGGCATGCCGCCGCGACCTCGTCGGCCCGGCGGAGGGCCGCGTCGGCGGCCTCGCGCGCGGTGTCGGCCTCGCGCCGCAGGGCGAGGATGTCCGTGGCCGGGGCGGGCTCGATGCTGGTGAAGAGGTCGGCGGGCCCGTCGAGCCGGTCCTGCACCGCGTGGTGGGCGGCGCGCAGGGCGGCGGCGTCGCCGTGCCCGGCGAGCTCGCGGGCGAGCGCCGCGCGGTGCTCGTCGGCCCGGCGCGCGGCGTCGTCGGCGCCGCGCCGGGCGACCCGGGCGGTCTCGAGGTCGGCGACGCCCAGCTCCTCGCACCGCTGGGCGAGGTCCCGCGCGCGGTCGCGCACCGCGTCGTCGCGGCCGGCCTCGTCGAGCCCCGGGCGCACGCGCACGTCGAGCACGCCGGGGAGCGACAGCGCCCGCGCCTCCGCCACCGGCAGCGTGCGCGTCTCGCCGGCCGCGAGCACGACCGTCTCGCCGTCGACCTCGACGGTGAGCACATCTCCACCAGCCGGCGCCGTCAGCTCCACCCGCGCGGCGGCGGCGTCGCGCGCGGCCTCGGCGCGCAGCAGGTCGCGGGCGAGGTCCTCGAGATCGGCGAGGTCGTCGGTGCCGACGGTGGTCGCGGCCAGCACCCGCTCGGCGGCCTCGAGCCCGGACTCGGCCTCCCCGACGCGGCGCAGCCGCTCGGCGAGGTCGGCGAGCTCGGCACGGTCACGCGCGGCGGACACGGCGCGCGCGGCGTCGTCGGCCCGGCGCCGGGCCGCGCCCGCCTCCTCGCGGGCGGCGGCGTCGGCGGTCCGCCGGGCGTCGCGCTCGTCGCGGGCGGCGGTGTGCTCGTCCTCGTGGGTGGTGCGGGCCGCGGTGGCCTGCGCGACCGCCTCGGCGTCGGTGTCGAGCGCGCGCACCAGTGCGTCCCGCGCCTCCCGGCGTTCACGAGCGGTCTGCGCGCGTTCGCGGGCGAGCACCGCGCGCCCGCGCGCGGCCTCGACCTCGCGCAGCCGCGACTGCAGGCCCGCCCACCGGTCCTCGAGCTCGGCGACCTCCGCGTGGTGCGCGCGCCGGCGGTCGCGCACCGACGCGGCGTCGGCGTCGAGGCGGTCGCGCGCGGCGACGTCGCGCTCGACCGCCTCCAGCGCGGCCCGGCAGCGGTCGTACTCGGTCTCGGCCTCGGCGAGGCGCACCTCGGCGGCGCGCAGCTCGCCGGTGGCCCGCCCGCTCGGGGTGCGGTAGCGGCGCAGCTCCTCGACGGCCCGCTCCACGAGCCCGTCGTCGGCGGTGGGGTCCGGGCGAGCGGCTCCCGACGCGGCGCGGTCGAGCGCGCGGGTCAGCGCGTCCTGGCCGCCGAGGTCCGCCTGCCCGACGGCGGTGTGCTGCTCGACACGCAATCCGCGCCAGAGCACCCGGTCCATCGTCTCGTCGAGGATCGCCGACACCCGGCCGTGCGCGTCGGCGCCGGTGAGCTGCTCGGGGGCGGGGGCGATGACGTGCAGCTCGGTGCGCGGGCGGCGCAGCCAGCGCTTGCGGTAGACGAACCGGTAGGGCCCGGTGGAGACCTCCGCCTCGACCTCCGGCCCCGCGTCGACGCCCGCGGGCTGGGCGGCGCGGATCTCGGCGCGGCGCGAGGAGTCGGCCGCGTCGAAGAGCAGATCGAGAGCGGCGACGGTCGACGTCTTGCCCACCTCGTTGTCGCCCTGCAGCACCGTGACCCCGCGCTCGGCCAGCGTGACCTCGCGGTCGTGCACGCCGCGGAAGTCACGGAGCCTGATGCGGTGCAGCCTCATCGCTCGCTCCCGACCAGCCGGTGCAGCAGGCGCAGGGCGTCGCGCGCCTCGTCGTCGGCCGCTGCGTCGGGGGAGGCGGCGGTGAACAGCTCCGAGGCGGCGTCGGCGGCGAACCCGTGCAGGTCGAGGTCGTGCAGGTCGGCGTCGTCGGGGACCGTTGCGAGGTCGGAGTGCTGCGCGAGGACCTCCACCGCCGCGAACACGTGGTCGTGGCCGGCGAGGAGGTCGTCGAGCCGGCTGCGCTGGCGCAACGACAGCGTGCCGACCAGCGCCAGACGCACCGCCGCGCGCTCCTTGTCGGGGTGGGCGGCGAGCCAGGCGTCGAGCGCGTCGAGGTCGTCGTCGGAGTCGAGGCGTGCGTCGTGCCGCACGAAGCGCCAGCGCCCGACCGGCTCGACCGCGACCTGCGCGGCGCGCTCGTCGAGGTCGACCACCAGGACGTTGCCGGGGTCGACCTCGTCGAAGTCGGTGACCTCCGGGGTGCCGGCGTGGCGGATGCGGTCGTCCACGGCGTCGGCCCAGGTGGAGTGCCGGTCGCCCAGGGCGACGTAGTGCACGCGCCCGTCGGCCAGCGCGGCGAGCACGCCGTCGCGGCGGATGCGGGCGGGCTCGTCGTCGTCGGGATCCAGCACGTCGAGCTCGCCGTGCCCGGCCAGCACCCGCAGCGTGCCCGCGGGCGCGGGCTCGACGGCGGCGAGCTGCTCGCCCACGAGGTCGGTGAGCGGGTGCTTGGAGCGCCACGGGGCCGCGACGACCTCGACGCCCGGCGCGACCTCGTGCACCCCCGGGGCGTCCAGCACCGTCACGTGCGGCGGGCACCGGCGGGCGAAGTCGGGCCGGCGGAGAACGCAGGCGGCGTCGGCGGGGTCGTGGTTGCCGGGGAGGAGCAGGACGGGCGTGCGGAACGAGGCGAGCGCCTCGCAGGCCCGGGCGACGACGTCGGGCCCCACGAGGTTGGACTCGAACACGTCACCGCAGACCAGCACGAACGCCGCCGCGCGCTCGTCGGCGAGCCGACCGAGCGCGGACACCGCGTCGAGCCGCGCCTGCGCGAACCGGGCCTGGGCCTCGCCGGTGAGCCCGCCGGCGGCCTCCTTGGGCGGGCGGGCCCCCAGGACCCGCCGCGTCATGCCGAGCTGCCAGTCGGCCGTGTGCACGAACCGCACGCGCGCCTCCCTCCGCCGCTCGACCCTTGATCGTAGAACGACCTCACCGCCCGGGCGGGCAGCGACACAGGTTTCGACGCAGCGGCCCCTCGAACGGTTCCCCTCAGGTCAGCGGGAGTTCCGCGACCGCCTCGAGGCCGCCGCGAGCACCGGAGCGTTCCACCCGCAGGCGGGCGTCGCGGCCGGTGACCTCGACCGTCGAGACCGCGTTGCCGAACCACGGCCCGCCGATCGTCGACCAGTCCAGGGGCAGCTCGTCGAGGCCGGCCGCGTGCGACACCCGTCCCAGCACCCTGCTCAGGCGCCGCCACCACCCGAGCGCGAACACGTACTCCATGAACCACGGGACGCCGTTGCGCACCGGCGAGCACGTCAGCTGGTAGACCCGTGAGCGCGTGGGGGACGACCAGCGCGCCTCGGCGGCGTAGCTGTGGTGGACGTCGCCGGAGAGCACGCAGACCGTCGCGGGCGCCGACGGGCCCGAGGCGACGCCACGGATCAGGTCGGCGAGGCGGTCGAACGACGCGCGGAATGCCGGCCAGTGCTCGAGGTCGACGGCCTGGCGCACGGTCTCGGCGAGCTTGCTGCCCCGCGCGGCGGCCCACTCGTCGAGCGACTGGACGTGGCTGACCGCCGGCGGCATCAGCCAGGGGATCGACGACCCGAGCAGCAGGTGGTCCACCTCCCCGTCGGCGGCGCTCTCCTCGATCCAGGCGAACGAGTGATCGTTGATCATGAGGCGGTCCTGCTCGTTCAGGACCCGCGCACACCGTGTGTCGATCATGAGCAGCCGCGTCCGGCCGAGGTCCCAGCGGTAGCTCCACCGCACGCCGGTCGGGTGGCCGACCTCGGCGTCGGCACGCGCGGCGAAGTCGGCGAGCAGCTCGTAGACGTCGCCGTCGGCCTCGCGGACCTTGCGGTAGAGCGGGTCGGCGTCGCGCGTCTCCGGGTCGAGGTTGCCGAGGTGCTGGTAGACCCAGTACGACGCGAGCCCCGCCCGGATGCGCTGCGGCCACCAGAGCTTGGACGCCATCTGGTCGCGCCAGACCTGCGAGGTGTTCCAGTCGTCGCGCACGTCGTGGTCGTCGAAGATCATCGCGGTGGGCACCGTCGAGAGCAGCCACCGCAGCTCCCGGTCGCTCCACGACTCGCTGTAGAGGTGGGAGTACTCGCCGAAGTCCGCGATCTCCAGGCCGGGCCCGTCCGGGTCGTCGGGGTCGCGGTTCTCGCGGATCCACTGGGCGGTCCGCGGGGTGATCTCGTCGGCGTAGACCTGGTCGCCCAGTAGGCAGAGCGTGTCGGGCAGGACGGACCCCGGGTCGTCGGCGTCGGCGACCTCGTCCATGAGCCGCGTGGCGAAGGCGTCGAGCGCGTCGATGCCGAGGGAGGCCTCGAGCTCGGGGTCGTCGGTCGGGGGGTAGCGGCACGACCCGAAGACGAACCGCAGGCGTGCCGTGCTGTCCTCGGTCCGTGTCCGCAGGTAGCTCGGCGGGGTCCCGGTGCCCTCCAGCGGCCAGACGAGCTCGCCGTCGAGGCGCACCTCGTAGGGCAGGCAGCTCCCCGGCGCCAGGCCCTCGACGACGACGAGCGCGTAGTGCTGCCCGCACACCTCGAACGTCGGCGCGCTCGTGCCGAGCACCTCGACGGTGCACCGTGCGCTCGTCTCCACCCAGATCGTCGCCGTGGTGGTGCCGACATGGCGCAGCAGGGGTCCGAGCTCCAGGGAGGTCACGTGTCCTCCCTACCCGAACCGCGACCCCGGCCCACGCGCGGGCGGCGTCCTCAGTCCGAGCGGTGGGTCAGCTGCTCCAGGCGAGACTGCACCTGATCGAGGCGCGCCTGCAGGAGCGCCACCTCCGCGCTGAGCAACGGCACGAGCGTGGCGTCGTCGACCTCCGCGCCGACGCCCGCGAGCGGGTCCTCGACGCCGTCGCCGCCGTCCTCCGCGCGCACCGGCACGTTCCCGCACAGCACCCCGAACGCCTCCGGGGTGACGACGGGCCTCGGGCCCGCGCACAGCCCGCACACCGGGTGCAGGCGCCGCCACCCCACGACGCCCGGTCCGCCGTCGGCCAGTGCCGTCGCCGGGCGCCCGCAGCCGCACCGGCCCAGGCGCACCGAGCGCACGGTCTGGCGCGCGAAGCGCAGGCCGAGCTCGTAGCGGATGAACCGGCCCGACGCCGCGATCTCGAGCAGCACGCAGTGCTGGTACTGCGGGTCGCACGCGAGGTCACGGGCGTCGGACAGCGCGTGGAAGCAGTAGAACCCGCAGTCGCACCACGACGACGGGCACCGGTGGCGCGGACTCTGGATACACACGGCGTCGGCCACCGCCCCGTAGACCTGCGAGCGGCCGAGCGCGACGCCGTTGAATCCCCCGCGGCGCGAGTCCGCGGAGATCATCGGGTAGGCGATCTTGTACCCGGTGAGCGACCCCTCCGGCCGCGGGCGGTGTCTACCGATCGACCAGCTGCTCGGCCGGCTCACGGTGCTCCGTGGTGAGGCTCTCGACCGTCTCCTCGACCTCCGGGGTCTCGGGCGGCGCGGGCGGGTCCTCGGCGATGCCGGCGGAGAGTCGACGTCCCAGGCGCATGGCGGCCTCCCAGCTGATCGGGGTGACGTCCGTCCAGCGTCGTCGGCGAACCGCGAACTGTCCAGGGCCGTTGTTCCGGGTCCGACGCGCGGAGGGCCCGGGTCGGCGTCGACCCGGGCCCTCGCGGAAGCTGCTGTGGGGAGCGGCTGTCCTTGCTGTTCTCTCTTGCCGACCTACTCGGCCTCGAGGCCCAGGTCGTCCAGGACCGCGCCGACCTGGGCCTCGGTGGCCGCGACGTCCTTGTCGAGCTGGTGGGCGTACGGCGCGAGCTCGACCGCATTGGCAGCCGGAGCGGCGAAGCCGGTGACGGCCGCGGGAACGGCGACGGCGGCGAACGCGAGACGCATCGTGCTCTTCTTCATGAGGGTCCTTCCCGATCAGGACGGGGACTGTCCGAGTCGGGGTTGACCCGGACGGCCGAACCATCGCTGCCCTTCGCCTGCCGATTCAACTCAGAACGGCTCAATTCGGGACTCGGTAACGAGATCATCACGAAGGGTTGCAGGGCGTCTGTGCGGCCCGGCGCCGTCCGCGCATGTCAAGGGCCTCTCAGGTTGCTTTCAGGTAGATCTCCGTGAAGTCACGGTGATGTCACGGGGCGTAACACGGCCGTCACGGCAGTGCGAAGATCTGGATGAGTGGAGCGAACGCTCCGCTGAGCGAGACATACGCTCCGGAGATCTGGATCTTGACATGAGCGGTGCCGGAACGGCTCATCCGGTGTCGTACGCTTCGCCCGGTCGTGAACGCCCGCCGGGAGTGCACGGACCCCGGGGGCAGTAGCTCAGCTGGTCAGAGCAGCGGACTCATAATCCGTTAGGGCGTGGGTTCGAGTCCCACCTGCCCCACCCGTTCCCGCTGGTGAGGGGGCCTGCCGGTGATCCGGTCGGCCCGTCACCGGGGGAGTGTGTGTGCGGTGTGCGAACATCGGTGCTCCCGACCGCCCGCGCGACGAGCGCTGCGGCGCGCTCGGCAGCCTCGGCCGCGACCTCGGGATGGACCGAGGTGTCGCTCGCCAGCGCCGTCGTCGAGGGCCCGAGCGTCGCAGACACGACCCCACTCCGCCGCCCTCACGTCGCGCCCCTGACCAACCGCGACGCCGACCGCGACCCCGACCGCGACGCCGACCGCGACGCCGACCGCGACGCCGAGCGCGACGCCGAGCTCGACGCCGAGCTCGACGACGTGCTGCGCGGACTCGCGCGAGCGGCGGGGGCGGCGCGGGCCGGGAAGCAGGGCTTCCCGACCCGTCACCTGGCAGGACCCGTCATAGCGAGCCGTCGGCGTGCTGCCGCGCGGCGTAGTCGCAGGCGCGGGCGGTCATGGCCATGATCGTGAGCGTGGGGCCGACGCCGCCGTTGGAGACATACGAGCTGGCGTCGGTGACGAACAGGTTGGGGATGTCCCAGGCCTGGTTGTGCTCGTTGAGTACCGAGCTGCGCGGGTCGTCGCCCATGCGCGCGCCGCCGCACTCGTGGATGGCGGCGCCCATCGCCATGCTGCGCTTGATCCCGAGCCGGAAGATCGTGCGGCTGATCGGGTCGGCGTCGGGCCAGACCTTGCGGGAGTCGAGGCCGAGCGTCGACGCGGCGAAGTTGACCCGGTAACCGGCGGCCTCGGCCATCTCGCGGAGGCCACGAACCTGGGCACGCATCAGCGCGCGCTCGTTGTCGGTGATCTCGAGGTGCACCCGCGGGATGGGGATGCCCCAGGCGTCCTTGCGTCGCGGGTGGATCGTGATGCGGTTGTCGTAGTAGGGCAGCATCTCGCCGAAACCCATCAGGCCCACCACGCCGCCCGAGCCTTCCGGCACGGGCATGCGCCCGATGGTGCCCTGGACGGCCCACCCCCGCGCGAACGCGGAGTCGGTGGTCGCGTCGAGGTTCTCGAACCGCGGGATGTACACGCCGCCGATCGGCGGGTAGTACGGGTCCGGCGGTGCCTGGTCGGTCGATTCCGACCCCGGATGGTGGGGGTCGTCGCCGAAGAGCAGGCTGGGCGTCTGGTCCATGAAGTAGCGGCCCAGCAGCCCGGACGAGTTCGCCAGGCCGTCGGGGTGGCCCTCGGTGGCCGAGTTCAGTAGCAGGCGCACGGACTCGATGCCTGAGGCGCAACACATCACGATGTCGGCGTGCACCCGGTGCTCGCGCTTGGTGTGTCGGTCGACGAACACCGCGCCGTCCGCGCGCCCGGTGACGGGGTTGATCACGATGCGGCTGACGATCGCGTCGGTGCGGGTGGTGAGGCGTCCGGTCTCTCGGGCGGCGAGAATGCCGAGCGGGACGCGTTGGAGGTTCGGTGCAGCGTATCGCCACGGCACCACGTGTCGGTCGGGCCAACGCGCCTCCACGGTGGCCTTGAAGTCCTTCTCGGCCGCCGTCAACAGCGAAGGCCCGCGATACACGCCGTCCGGGAGGTTCTCGACACCCTCCGAGGTTCCGTACACGCCCATGAACTCTTCGACGCCGTCGTAGTACGGCGCCAGGTCGGCGTACGAGATCGGCCAGTCCTGCCCGTGCCCGTCGTGCGAGGCGGCCTTGAACTCGTGATCGGAGGAGCGCAGCAGGACCCGGCCGTAGGCATGGAGCCGGCCGCCGAGCTGCTGGCCGCGGATCCAGAGGAACTCGCTGTCGGAGGCGTAGGGCTGCTTCCAGTCGTTGACGAGGAACGCGCTGGTCTGCTCCTTGAACATGGCGCGGCGGGACTGGATGTACTGGCCTTTGAGGCTCGAGCGCAGGCGGCCGGCGAGGCCGATGCTCATGGCTGCGGGCCGGGTCTCGGGCGGCGGGACGAAGTCGGCGTCGCCGATGTCGCGGCCGGCCTCCAGCAGCAGGACGTCGAGGCCGCGCTCGGTGAGCTCCTTGACCGCGATGCTGCCGGCTGCGCCGGAGCCGATGACGAGCGCGTCGTAGCGCTTCTGCGGGGTGGTCATGATCGTTTCCGTGTTCTTCCGCGACGTGGTCTCAGGCGACGATGAGCGGGCGCAGGGTGCGGTGGGCGACCTCGAGGCCGATGTGGACCTTGTCCTCGGTGCCGCCCCAGAGTGGGTCTTCGTGCTCGACGGACAGGACGCCGTCGAAGCCGCCCTCGTAGAGCGTGTCGACGACGCGGCGCCAGTCGACGTCGCCGAGGCCCGGGACGCGATAGCGCCACCAGCCGGTGAGGAACGGGTCGCGCTCGCGGTCGACGGCGATCCCGGGCCAGCCGTAGCGGTTGCGGCGCTCGGGGAAGAGCTGGACGTCCTTGGCCTGGGCGTGGGGGATGCGGTCGACGTAGGGCTTCAGCGCTTCGACCGGGTCGATACCCATCCACAGCAGGTGGGAAGGGTCGTAGTTGAGGTGGAGCCCGAGCGAGAACATCCACTCCCAGAGCTCGGGGGAGTAGGCGAGGTTGCCGGGATAGCCGTCGGGGTGCCAGCCCTCCATCACGCAGTTCTCGACGATGAGCTTGACGCCCTTCTCGCCGGCCCGGTCGACGAGGGGCTTGAAGACCTCCTCGGCGTCGCGCAGGTTCTCCGACACGGGCTTGCCCGGATGGCGCCCGACGAAGGTGCCGACGGTCTCGGTGCCGAGCAGCGCGGCGGCGTCGATGCAGGCGAGGACGTGCTCGTTGACCCGCTTCCGCTCGTCGGGGTCGGGGTGGAGGTTGTTGTCGTAGTAGGCCAGCGACGAGGGCGCCGAGCCGAGCCCGTGGCGCTCCAACAGCGCGCGCGTGTCCGTGGCGGCCCGCTCGTCGAAGGCCGCGACGTCGAGGTGTGAGGCGGTGAACTCGCGGTCGCCGATCGCCGGCCACGCGGCGACCTCGAGCGCTTCGTAGCCGGCCTGCGAGGCCCAGGCGGCGATCTGCTCGAGGGACTGGCCGGGCAGGCAGGCGGTGAGCATGCCGAGCTTCACGAGGGGCTCCTTCCGGGCGGAGCGATCTCCACCCAGGTCGAGGTGGTCGCCGAGGTGATGACGGCGTCGGTGAGGACGGCGGCGCGGAGGCCGTCGGCGAAGCTCGGGAGTCCGGCGGGCCGGTCACCGGTGATCGCGCTGTAGGTGTCGAGGACGAAGGCGTTGAAGCAGTCCTGGTAGCCCTGAGCGTGACCCGACGGGATGCGGGTGTAGCGCTGCGCGTCCTCGCCCATGGCGGCCGACCCCCGCGGCACGGCGAGTGTCCCCTCGAGGCTGCGCACGAGCAGGGTCTCCGGCTGCTCCTGGTCGAAGGCGTAGGACGCGCGCCCCCCGTCGATGGAGAGGCTGAGTTGGTTCTTGCGCCCGACCGCGGCCTGGCTGATCGTGGCCGATCCGGTGGCGCCGTGGTCGGTCTCGAACACGACGGTCACCGAGGTGCCGTCGGAGGCGAGCTTCGCGAGCAGCCCGGTGATGCGGTGCCCGGTGACGAACTCGGCGAGGTCGCACCAGTGGATGCCGACATCGGCGAAGGTGCGCCCGGCGCCGCCTTCACCGCGCCAGCCGGCGCCGCTCTCGAGCTGCCAGTCCTGGAGGTAGCCGCCGTAGAGCAGGTGCAGTGCGCCGGCGTCGCCGGCCGCGATACGGGCGCGGGCCTCGCGGACGGTGGGGTAGAAGCGGTAGACGAACGGCACGGCCGTGACGGCCTGCTGCTCGACGGCGAGGTCGGTGAGGGCCTGCGCGGATTCGACGTCGGTGGCCAGTGGCTTCTCGCAGATCACGGCCTTCCCGGCGGCGACCGCGGCCCACGCCAGCGGTACGTGGGTGTCGTCGGGGGACGCGACGTGCACGACGTCGACGTCGTCGGCGCCGACGACGTCCTCGGCCGACGCCCCGCGGTCCGCGCCCAGGCGGTGGGCCGCCTCGGCCGACCGTTCGGGAGTGGACGCGGCCACGACGGCGAGCTGCGCGCCGGCGGCGCGGACGGCGTGGGCGTGCACCGTGCCGATGAAGCCGGTGCCGATCACACCGGCCCGGAGTCGCTCGCTCATCGGGGACTCTCCTGGAGTTCGGTGACGGCGACGAAGGCCGGCTGGGGTACGCCGGTGTCGCCGAGGTGGTGCAGCGACCCGTTGCCAGGGTCGACCGCGTAGGCGCGCACGACGTCGCCCGGCCGGTCGGCGACGAGCAGGACCGTGCCGCTCGGGTCGAAGCTGAAGGTGCGGGCCGCCAGCCCGGGATGGATCGAGGGGCTCAGCGGCACCGTGCCGCGCCGGTGCAGCCGGCCGACGTCGTCGAGGGTGAACCAGGCCACGGTGTCCTCGCCACGGTTGTTGACGTAGACGACGTCCAGGGTCGGGTGGACGCGAACCTCGGCGGGTTCGTTGAGCCCGTCGAAGTCCGGCGGGACGGTGGACACGTGGTGGAGCAGGGTGGGCTGCCCGCTGGTGGGGTCGAACGCGAAGCTCGCGAGCTCCGAGGAGAACTCCCACGTCATCAGCAGCCGCCCGGTGGCGGGGTGGAAGGCTGCGTGTCGCGGGCCGGTCTCCGGTCCACAGTGCAGAGCTGCGGCGCGGCCGAGTGTGGTGCCGTCACCGAGTGCGTAGACCAGGACCTGGTCGGTTCCCTTGTCGCCGACCACCACGTAGCGCCCGCTCGGGTCGATCACGGCGCAGTGCGCGTGGGCGCCGGACTGGCCGTGTCCGCGGGCTTGCGGTGAGGAGTTCGGGTCGGTGCCGTGGCCGTCGAGCACCGTCACGTCGTGGATCGCGCCGATGCGCCCGTCGGGTTCGAGCCCGAACATGACCACCGTGGAGTCGTCGTAGACGTACTTCACGTCCCATCTTCCGTCAGCCGTCCGCACCACACGCTCGACGTGGTCGAACGAGCCATGGTTGGCGGTCAACAGCACCCGGGGGTTCGCCGAGACCGACAGGTAGGTCGGGAACGGGCCGGGTGCCGGTCTGGAGTTCAGCGGTGAGAGCGTGCCGAGGACGGGGTCGACCGCGAACGCGTGCACGGCGGCCGGCGGGTCGACCGGTCCGCGGCCGTCGTTCTTGCGCTCGTCGACCGCGTAGAGCACCCAGGTGGACGCGTCGAACGCCAGGTAGCCGGCCTGCTCCGGCGCGTCGGTGCGCCCGACCGTGATGAGCTTGCCCGTGTGGTCCAGCTCGAAGGTGGTGATGCCGCCGGAGCCGGGGTGGTCCGCGTCGGCGTACGAGCCGACGAAGCACACCACGCGTGCGCTGGTCATGCCGCGGTCAGACGGCGCAGCATCTCCTGGTGGCGGCGGACCTGTTCGACCTCGCTGGCGAGCTCGGCACGTCCGCGGTCCTGGAAGTAGCGCTGGCCCTCGTACTCGGAGTTGATGTAGCCGTCGTAGCCGCCGGCGACGAGCCCGCCGATGGCCGACTCGTAGTCGATGGCGATGTCCTGAAACTGCCCGGGGCGGCCGGGGATCTCGGACATGTTGTTGAACTTCCCGTGCACGCTGACCACGTGGGGCACCAGCTCGCGCAGTGTGTCGGCTGAGGTGTTCGACAGCATCAGGGCCTCGGAGACGACGGTGTAGTCGATCTCGCGAGGGTCGCCGACGCGCGAGTCGGTGAACGTCGTCACGCCGCGGAAGGTGTCGGCGAGGGCCGGCTCGACCTCGCCGCTGGTCAGGAACCGCTTGAAGTCGACGCGCAGGTTCCCCGCGGTGGAGCGCGACATGTCGACGTAGCCGAAGGAGGCCTGGCCGGCACGCAGCAGCTCGGCGAGTTCCACCGCGGCAGCGGTGGCATCGGGGGAGGCGCCGCGGCGCTCGAACCAGGCCAGCTGGACCTCCGAAGGCCGCCATCCGAAGATGCCGAAGTCGGGGACGATGCCGAGATGGCGGGTGCCGGTGCGCTCGACGTACTCGATGATCTCGGTGACCTGGGCGCCCTCGAGAGGCATCGGCTGGTGGATCTCCTTGCCGAGCCGGATGCCGAGCTCCTCGGCCAGCGGCAGCGCCGAGATCATGACCTCGATCGGCACGACCGAGAGCACCCGGACATTGCGGAAGCCGAGGCGCTTGGCCAGTCGGAGGTCGCGGCGCAGCCGGTCGGCGCACTCCTCGTAGGTCATGACGTGGTCGCGGAACTGCAGGACGTCCATGCAGACGTCCATCGTCACCGGGGTCGTGCCGTAGCGCTCCATCCAGCCGAACCACCGCTCGACGAACGCCTCCCCGGGATCGGGGTAGCGCAGGGACATCTCGTCGACGATCTCCACGCCGTCGGCCTGGGGGAGGACCTCGCCCACCTCGCGGACCTGGGCCTCGAGGTCGAGCTCCTTGAAGAACTGGGCCTGCTGGTAGCTGTAGAACGACACGCCGCGCTTGATGGCCATCAGACGGTCTCCTTCTCCGCGGTGAGCTCGAGGGTGTAGACGACGATCTCCGGGGCCTTCTCCGAGCCGGCTCCGCTGCCGGGAACCGGTGGGTTGGCGACCCAGGCTTCGTCGGTGGGCTGGTAGCCGTAGGCGGCCAGCACGGATTGCTGGAAGCGCACCGTGTGCACGCCGGGAGCGAGTCCGCCCGGAGCGGCGACGTGCAGGACGGCCTCGTCGTCGTAGTCCCAGTGCTCCCAGACCTGGTGGCGCAGCTCGTCGAACGAGCGGGGCGGCCGGCCATTGATCTCGAAGGTCTGCACGTCGCGCGGGTAGGAGACCCCGTCGACCTCGAGGTAGTAGCCGTTGTGCAGCGAGAGGAACACCCCGCGGTAGTTGGCGTTGCGGACCGCCAGACAGAACCCGACGACCTCGCCGTCGACCTCCTCGTTGCGCAGGCTGTCGGCGCGGATCAGGAAATTCTCGAACACTGCTGTCTTCCTTCGTCGGGTTCTCGTTGACGGTCAGGGATGTCCCGCTGTCCCGCTGTCCCGGCTACGCGGCCACGGTGTTGCGGGAAGCACCGCGTCCGGCCGAGAGCCGGACGAAGGGCTCGTCCTTGGGGTGCCGGAAGAACACGACCCAGAGAACGCTGGTGATCACGGCCAGCGCGATCGGCACCAACCAGATCGGGGTCCAGGCCGAGGCCGGGGCGGCCGGGTCGAGGGCCACGGTGGAGCCGTAGATGAAGCCGGAGGCCAGCGACCCGATCAGCGCGCCGAGCCCGGAGATCACCAGGATCAGCATGTTCTGCGTCTGGGCGTGCAGCTCCACGGGCACGACCAGGTTGAGGTACATGGCGGAGAGGATGAGGAAGAAGTCGTTGCAGATGCCGTGCAGCGCGATCGCGATGACCATCGGCCAGAGGCCGCCCCCGGCGGCGGCGATGAACAGGGCGAACCGCACGCCCCACATGGCCATGCCGATCAGCAGGCCCCACTTGAGGCCGAGGGTCCTCAGCACGAACGGGATCGTGACGATGAAGACGACCTCGGAGACCTGGCCCAGCGCCAGCAGGCCGGCGACGTTCGAGATGCCGAGTGCGCCGAGGTACGCCGAGGCCCAGGTGTTGTACACACCGAGCGAGATCGCGGTCAGCAGGGTGCACAGCATGACGATGGTGAAGTTGCGGTGCTGGAACAGGGGCCAGGCCTTGGAGCCGATGACGTCGCCGAGGGAGAACGTGACGCCCTTGGCCGGCGGCGGGGTGGAGGGCAGCGTGAACGAGTAGATGCCGAGCACGAAGCTCGCGATGGCGGTGACCACGAACAGATTCCCCGACGCCGAGAGGCCGAGGGCGCCGACCCCGAACCCGGCGATCGCCCAGCCGAAGGTGCCGAACACGCGGATGTAGGGGAACTTCCCGTCCTCGGAGCCCAGGTGGCGGAAGACGATGGAGTTCGCCAACCCCAGAGTCGGCTGGAAGAACAGGGTGTAGAGGAACACCAGGAACAGGACCATGCCTCCGTTCCCCCCTCCGATCGCGCCGGGGAGGAAGCACAGGACCACGCCGCCGAGCAGGTGGGCGGCACCGAGCACCTTCTGAGAGGCGAAGAACCGGTCACCGAGCGCCCCGAGGAACATCGGAGACAGGATCGCGGAGATCGCCGCCAGGGCGTAGACGAAGCTGATGATCGAGGACAGGCCGTTCGAGGACAGGACCAAGCCCACCGTGGCGAACCACGACCCGAACACGATGAACTCGAGGATCATCATCGCGATCAGGCGCGTGTAGAGGGATGCATGGCCGATCGGTCGGCCGGACTCGGCCGCCAGGGCGCCGGGTGCCGCGGACGCCGCGGTGGGGCTCTCGCTCATCGTTGAGTTCCTTCGGAGGTGGAGTGGCGAGGGCGGCCGGCGACGGGCGCCGCCGTGCCGACGCAGACGTGGCGCCTCGGGCTGGACGGGAGGCGCAGGAGCGGTGGTGCGAGCTGACCGACGTCTGAGCGTCGCGCTCAGGTTGCGAGCTGGGCCACAGAGGCCCAGCACCGACGTACGCTAGCTCACACCATAATCAACAACAAGAACGCTGGCAGGATTATTGACAATTTTGGATCCGGGCGTGGAGGCGGTCCACCAGGTCCACTGCGGTGCGCTGTCGCGCAGCACCTCGCAGGCATGCGTGCAGCTCGGCGATCGATCGCGAGCCGGACGCTGCTGCGGGTCGCCCCGAAAGACCGGACCAGGGTGGACTCCACGAGCCGGTATCCCGGCGGCAGATCGCCCCGGCCGGGTCGGGGCTGCGTGGCACGCCGGCGCACGGGTCAGCCGGCGACTCGAGTCGTGCACTGATGGTGCTGGGCGGCGTCAGCCGCCGGTCAGCTCGCTCGCCGCTCCCGATGCTCCTTCAGGCGGGGGCTTCCTCGCGCACCGCGGTGATCACGCCTCGCAGGTGCGCGCGAGCGGCGGCGTCCGCGGCATCGGGCTCACGAGCGGCGATGGCGTCGACGACGGTCTCGAGTTCCGCGAGTGACTGCTCGGCGCGACCCGGCCGGAGGGAGAGCTGGAACTGATGCCGCACGATCTGGGCAGCGAGCTTCGCCACCAGCTCCGAGGCGATCGGGTGCTGCGCAGCGTCACGGACCAGGGCGTGATGGTGCTGGATCAGCTCGGAGTAGCGCAGCAGCTCGCGGTCCGCGACAGCTCGGCGCATCAGCTCGCGGTTCCCGAGCAGGCGCGCGATCTGGTCGTCCGTGGCCAGCTCGGCCGCCTTCGCCGAGAGCAGTCCATCGAGCACCATGCGACATTCCATGATCTCGACGGCTTCCTCGGTGGACACGGTGCGGACCCGGGCGCCACGGTTGGGAACCCGTTCGACGAGACCTTCGGCGGCCAGGGCGTCGAGCGCCAGCCGCGCGCTGCTGCGGGTGACGCCGTACTCCTCGCTGATGTCGGCTTCGATCAGCCGGTGACCCGGTGCGACCGCGCCACGGGCGATCGCCTCACGAAGGCTCTTCTCGGCGAGGTCTCGGCCTGGGCTACCGCTGAGCAGCCCCTCGTCGCTCGCTCTGGTCCTGGCCACGAGGTCGACTGTACGAATCGTTCACAGGATCGTCCACGATCTCCGACGGGCGCGCTGCGGCGTGGCCGACACCCGTGTTCGCCGTCGTTCCCCGCAGTCGCCGCTGACCTGTGCAAACAACGATCTCGGTGGCCGACGCCCGCCGCTCCGACGAAGTGCACCAACTTTGTCAACAATATTGGTTTTACTCTTGCTGTGGATATTGGTGTGAGCTAGCGTACCGCGATGTCCGTGACGCAGGTCGCATCGCGTCGCCCTCCCATCCCTGCTCGAGAGGAACGCTGATGTCCTCTGCGCTGACCTCGGCTCGCTCCGGCGCCGCGTCACGGCTCGCGACGCGAGTCACCGCGCTGTGCTGGTTCGTCGTGCTGCTCGACGGACTCGACCTGTTCGTCTACGGCGCGGTCCTGCCGCACCTGCTCTCCGAGCACGCTCTCGGGATCACCCCGGTGGTCGCCGGCGAGATCGGGTCGCTGACCACCTTCGGAATGCTGCTCGGTGCTCTGGCGTCCGGTTACGTGACCGATCGGCTCGGCCGGCGGCAGGGCATGGTGCTCGGCGTGACGGTGTTCTCGCTCGCGTCGCTGGCCACCGGTCTCGCGCCGAGTCTCGCGGTGTTCGGGGCGGCGCGTTTCGTCGCGGGCGTCGGGCTGGGCGGTCTGCTCCCGACTGCCATCACCATGACGATGGAGTACGCCTCGCCTCGCCGGAAGGCGTTGTCGGTCGCGGTGGTGATGACCGCGCACCAGGCCGGGGGCGCGCTGGCCGGCACGCTGGGGCTCTCCCTGGCTGCGTCGATGGGCTGGCGTGGAGTCTTCATGCTGGGGGCGATCCCGCTGTTGATCGCCGTCCCGGTGCTTCTGGCTTGGCTTCCGGAGTCGCCGAGCTTCCTCGTCTCCCGCGGGCGATCCGCTGAGCTCGATGCCATCGCCGCGCGTCACGGCATCGACGTCGCTGCGCTGATGCCTGCCGAGGTGGACAAGCGTTCTTCTGACGTCGGTCTGCGAGCGCTCTTCGCTCGCGGCTCCCGTCGTACGACGGTGTTGTTCTGGATTGCCTCGTTCTTCGGTCTGCTGCTGGTCTACGGGATGAGCACCTGGCTGCCCACGATGATGCGGTCCAACGGCTACGAGCTCGGATCTGCAGTGGCCTTCCTGGTCGTGGTCAACATCGGTGGGATCGTCGGCCTGCTCATCGCCGGCCCGCTGGCTGACCGCTTCGGTGCTCGACCGGTGGCGGTGACCTGGTTCGTGCTGACGGCCGTGGGCCTCTGCCTGCTTGCGGTGAAGATGCCGCTGCTGGCCACCTATGCCGTCGTCTTCTTCACCGGGACCTGGCTCTTCAGCGCCCAGACGATGATCTACGCGTTCGTCGGCGCATCGTTCGGGCCGGCGGCCCGCGGCACGGCCTTGGGCTGGGCGGCCGGTGTCGGGCGTATCGGGGCGATCGTCGGTCCGTCGCTGGGCGGCCTGCTCGTCGCGTCCGGTGCGGCCACATGGGGCTTCGGCGTCTTCGCGACCGCTGCAGTACTCGGCGCGGCCTCGACCGCACTCGTACCACGCCGTCGCCCCGCCGCGGCGGAACGGCGCGAGCCGGCGTTCACCTGATGTCCGAGCCGGACGATGTGGTCCGGAGCGTCGGAGACGCCGCCACCATGGGTCCTGTGACCGATCGCGATGACGAACCCACTGATGTCGTCGACCAGATTCGCCAGGCCATCTACGACGGGCGCTTCATGCCCAACCAGCGGTTGATCGAAGCCGACCTGTCGCTCCAGTTCGGCGCCAGCCGGTCCGCGATCCGCGCCGTGCTCACCCAACTTGCCGGCGAGGGGTTGGTTGAACGCATCGCCAACCGGGGCGCGAGGGTTCGCTCGGTGTCCTTGGACGAGGCCATCGAGATCTCCGAAGTACGGATGGCCGTCGAGGGGCTCTGCGCGGCGAAGGCCGCGCAGCGCGCGACCGACGACGACATCGGGGTGCTCCAGGGCATCGCGCGAGACATGCGGGTGGCCGTGGATGCGGGCGATGTCCTGGGGTATTCCGAGCTCAATCGTCAACTGCACACCGCCGTGCGCACCATCAGCGGCCAGAAGGTGGCGGCCGGCGTCCTCGAGCGCCTGCGAGGCCAGAACGTGCGGCACCAGTACCGACTGGCTTTGTTGCCTGGCCGTCCATCGGTGTCGTTGCCCCAGCACCTCGAGATCGTCGAGGCGATCTGTGCTCGCGAGCCCGCGGTGGCCGAGACCGCCATGAGGGCCCACCTCGCCAGCGTGATCGAGACGTTGCCCCAGGTCGCCACCGATCCCACTGGCTGACGCGGGTCGGCATCGCCGGTCCGCCACCGAGCGAACGAGTTTCAGCAAAAGTGTTGACAATCATGGCGACAGATTCGAGGCTGGCGGGCAGCGCCGACGGAGGCGTCCACGATCGACGAGGGAGAAGCCATGGAGACGGTCGTGGTGACCGACCCGCCCCGGGCGGACATCGATGACGCCGTGGCTCTGGGGGAGTTCGGGGTCGCGACGGTCCACGAGGCGCTGGGTCGGGTGGGCTACCTGGGGCCGGAGCTGCGTCCGGCCTGGTCCGGCGCGCGCATCGGGGGCACCGCGGTCACGGTGCTGTGCTGGCCCGGCGACAACCTGATGATCCACGTCGCGGTGGAGCAGTGCCGGCCCGGCGACGTGCTCGTCGTCGCGACCAACTCGCCGTCGGTCGACGGGCTCTTCGGCGAGCTGTTCGCGACGGCGCTTGTACGTCGCGGGGTGCGCGGTGTGGTGCTGGCCAGCGGCGTGCGCGACGTCGCCGAGCTGCGGGCCATGGGTTTCCCGGCCTGGTCCCGAGCCGTGAGCGCCCAGGGGTCGGTGAAAGCGACCGCCGGCGCGGTCAACGTCCCGGTCACCGTCGGAGGACAGGTCGTGCACCCCGGCGACGTGGTGGTCGCTGACGACGACGGGGTCATGGTCGTGCCGCGCGGTGAGGTGTCCCGCGCGCTGTCGTTCTCTCAGACCCGCGTCGACAAGGAGGCGGCCTCCCGTGCGGCCTTCGAGGCGGGCGAGCTCGGCCTCGATCGCTACGGCCTGCGCGATCGGCTCAAGGAGTTCGGCATCGAGTACCTCTCCTACGACGACTACCAGACGCGGTCGGGACGATGAGCGGGTACGACGACACGGGTGTGCGCGCCACAATGCTGCGCGGCGGCACGTCGCGTGGGCTCTACGTCGAGGCCGCCGACCTGCCGGCCGATCCGGCGGAGCGCGACGACCTGCTCCTGCGCCTGATGGGCACCCCGGACCCGCGCCAGATCGACGGACTCGGCGGGGCGACGTCGCTGACGAGCAAGGTCGCCGTGGTCTCGCCGTCCGAGCACCCCGAGGCCGACGTCGACTACCTCTTCCTGCAACTCGGGGTCGCCGAAGCGACGGTCTCCGATCAGCAGAACTGCGGCAACATCCTCGCCGGAGTCGGTCCGTTCGCCCTCGAGCGCGGTCTCGTCGGCGCTGCCGGCGACCTGACCGACGTCCGCATCCGCATGGTCAACTCCGACGGCATCGCCGTCGCGACGGTCGCCACCCCTGGTGGGCGGGTCAGCTACGCCGGCGACATCGAGATCGCCGGGGTTCCGGGCACCGCGGCCGGGATCACCCTCGCCTTCACCGACACCGAGGGATCGGCCACCGGCGCGCTGCTACCCACAGGAAGCCTGCGCGACACCGTCGACGGTGTCGAGGCCACGTGCCTCGACAACGGCATGCCGGTGGTCCTCGCGCTCGCGTCGTCGTTCGGGCTGACCGGCCACGAGGACCACGACGAGCTCGCCGCCGACACCGACCTCGGCGAGCGCATCGACGCCTTCCGCACCAAGGCCGGCGCGCTGATGGGCCTCGGCGACGTCGCCGGCTCCTCGGTGCCCAAGACCGTCCTGCTCGCTCGGCCCGCCGATGGCGGCCACGTCACGACCCGCTCGTTCATCCCCGTCGTGCCGCACACCGCGATCGGCGTGCTGGCCGCTGTCAGTGTCGTGACCGGGATGCTCCTGCCCGGTGCCGTCGGGCACGACCTCACCGCCGACTGGCCCGCCGACTCCAGCCGGATCGACGTCGAGCACCCGACCGGCCACTTCCTCGTCGACGTCGTCGTCGACACCACCGTCACCCCGCCGCGCGTCGTGCGGTCCGGCGTCGTCCGCACCGCCCGCAAGCTCATGGACGGCGTGGCCTTCCCCCGGGCCGTCCCCGGCGCCTGAGCTCCCTCGCACCCTCCCGGAGAACCCATGCCCCCCATGCACGAGGTCGCCCACCTCGCCCACGTCGAACTGCGTACCCCCGTCCTCGACGAGAGCGTCACCTTCTTCACCGACTATCTCGGTCTGACCGTCACGGAGACGATCGGCGACTCGGTGTTCCTGCACGCGTTCGACGACTACGAGCAGACCACGATCAAGCTCACCGGCCACCCGACGTCCGGTATCGGGCGCACCAACGTGCGCGCGGCCAGCCCGGAGGCCCTCGAGCGGCGGGTCAAGGAGATCGACGCCGCCGGCTACGGCATCGGATGGGTCGACGGGGACCCGGGCGTCGGGGCGACCTACCTGTTCCACGACCCCGACGGCCACGAGTTCGGCATCTACTACGAGTCCGAGTGGTACTCCGCGCCCGCAGAGCTCGTGCCGTCGCTGAAGAACCAGGCCCAGGCCTACCCGGGACGCGGGGTCGGCGTGCGCCGCCTCGACCACGTCAACTTCCTCGGCGTCGAGGTCGTAGCCAACCGCGACTACCTGCGCGACACGCTCGGCGCACTCGTCACCGAGCAGATCGTGCTCGACGACGGCACCGTCGCCGGCAGCTGGACGACGTTCACGAACAAGGGTTACGACGCGGTCTACACGCGCGACCGGACCGGCACGGCCGGGCGGCTGCACCACATCGCGTTCGCCACCGACACCCGCGCGGACATCCTCCGGGCTGCCGACATCGCCCTGGACCAGGGCGTCTTCATCGAGACCGGCCCGCACAAGCACGCGATCCAGCAGACCTTCTTCCTCTACGTCTACGAACCCGCAGGCAACCGCATCGAGCTCTGCAACGCGGGGGCCCGGCTCGTCCTCGCGCCGGACTGGCAGCCCGTCGACTGGACCGAGGCCGAACGGGCCAAGGGTCAGGCGTGGGGGCTCGAGACCATCGCGTCGTTCCACACCCACGGCACCCCGCCGGTCGGCGAGAACGCCGGAGTGACGTCGTGACGCAGCCCCTCCGCGTGGCGGTCCTGGGGCTCGGTGAGGCCGGCTCGGAGATCGCTGCCGATCTCGTCGCGGCGGGCGCCGACGTGCGCGGGTACGACCCCAAGGTCACCCCGGCCTCGGGCATCACCGCCCGGTCCGACGAGGCCGACGCCGTCCGCGACGCCGACCTCGTGCTCAGTGCCAACAGCTCCCACGACGCCGCCACCGCCTTGACGAACGCCGCCTACGGCCTCGCCCCGGGCACCGTCTGGGCCGACCTCAACACCGCCTCGCCCGGCGCCAAGGTCGGGCTCCTCGACATCGCGCCCCCCGGGGTTGCGGTGGTCGACGTCGCGCTCATGGCTCCAGTGCCGGGCAAAGGGCTGCGGACGCCGATGCTCGTCTCGGGCGTCGAGGCCGAGCGCTACGCCAGGATGCTGCGTCCGCACGGTGCCGAGATCGTGGTCGAGACCGGCCCGGTCGGCGAGGCGATCTCCCGCAAGTTGCTGCGCAGCGTGTTCTACAAGGGTCTCGCCGCGGCTGTCGTCGAAGCCCTCGACGGCGCGCGGGCCGCGGGCTGCGAGAGCTGGCTGACCGACAACATCGCCACAGAGCTCGCCGGGTTCACCGGGGAGTCCCTGGACCGCTTGGTCGATGGCACCCACCGTCACGCCCGGCGTCGCGCCGACGAGATGGATGCATCTGCCCAGCAACTCCGGGAGCTGGGCGTGGAACCACGTGTGGCGTCGGCGGCACGCGACCTGCTCGCCGCCTTGCGCGACGCCGACCAGCCCGGAGGCACTACGTGATCATCGACTGCCACGGCCACTACACGACCGCCCCGGCCGCGCACACCGACTGGCGCACCGCCCAGACCGCCGCGTTCGAGGCGGGGCAGCCGAGCCCGCTGTACCCGGCGATCTCCGACGACGAGATCTGCGAGTCGGTCGAGGGCAGCCAGCTGCGGCTCATGGCCGAGCGCGGCATCGACTTGACGATCTTCTCGCCGCGGGCGTCGGCGATGGGCCACCACCAGGGCGACGAGGCCGTCAGCGCCGCGTGGACCCGCGCGTGCAATGACCTCATCGCGCGCGTCACCACGTTGTTTCCCCACCACTTCGCCGGGGTGTGCCAGTTGCCACAGTCGCCGGGTGTGCCGATCGCCCACGCGGTGGCCGAGCTGCGTCGTTGCGTCGAGGATCTGGGCTTCGTGGGGTGCAACCTCAACCCCGACCCCTCGGGCGGGCACTGGACGGCGCCGCCGCTGACCGACAAGGCCTGGTACCCGATCTACGAAGCGATGATCGAACTCGACGTGCCGGCCATGGTGCACGTCTCCGCGGTGACCAACCCGAACTTCCACGCCACCGGCTCGCACTACCTCAACGCCGACACCACCGCGTTCATGCAACTGCTGCAGGCCGATCTCTTCGCAGATCTTCCTGAACTGCGGCTGGTCATCCCGCACGGTGGGGGCGCGGTGCCCTACCACTGGGGCCGCTTCCGAGGGCTGGCCGACATGCTCGGGCGGCCGCCGGTGCACGAGGCACTGATGGGCAACGTGTTCTTCGACACCTGTGTCTACCACCAGCCCGGCATCGACCTCCTCTTCGGCGTGATCGACCACGCGAACATCCTGTTCGGCTCGGAGATGGTCGGTGCCGTCCGCGGCACCGACCCCACGACCGGGCACCACTTCGACGACACCCGCCGCTACGTGGACGCGCTCGCGCTCGACCCGGACGCTGCGCAGCAGGTCTACGAGCGCAACGCCCGCCGCGTGTACCCGCGGCTCGACGCCGTCCTGCGCACCCAGGGCCGCTGAGCACCGACCTCCACCGGCCCGGTGCGGCTGATTGTTAACAATGACGTCAGTTATCTTGTGATCAGAGTTGTCAGCGACGTAGCGTGTCCCCTGTCACCAGCTACGAGCACGAGCCGACCCGCCTTCGCCACCCGCGCGACACGGTCGTCGCAGCAGACGGAGTGATCCATGAACGACAGGTACCTCGAGGCCGTGGTGGTGGGACGGCGGGCGCTCACCGAGCGCATCACCGAGCTCACTCTGGGGGCTGCCGACGGTCGCCCGCTGCCCATGGCCGAGGCCGGGAGCCACCTCGAGCTGCGCTTCGGTGGGGGCCGGGGCCGGTTCCTGCGGCACTACTCCGTCGTCGGTCCGCTGTCGCAAGAGGAGACCCACGAACCGTTCTGGCGCATTGCCGTCCAGCGGGAAGACCGCGCCCGGGGCTCGGCCTACATCCACGCGACCTTCCGGGCCGGTACTGCGCTGACGGTCTCGCAGCCCATCGGCGCTTTCCGTCTCGCTCGCAACCTGCCCCACGTGCTGCTCGTCGCCGGCGGGATCGGGGTCACGCCGGTCCTGCCGATGATGCGATCCCTGCTGGTGCGCAAGCAGAGCTTCACGATGCTCTACGCCGGGGCCGAGCGCCCGGCGATGGCGTACGTCGCCGAGGTGGAAGCCATGGGCGGTGCGGCGGTCACCGTTCACGAGAGCCTCCGCGACGGCCTCCCCGACCTCGACGCACTGCTCGCGCTCCAGCCGGTCGGGACGATCGTCTACGTCTGCGGACCCGGGCCGATGATCGACGGCCTACGTGCCGCCGCCGCACGGCGTGGCTGGGCCCCGGGGCGGGTGCGCTACGAGGTGTTCAACGCCGCTCACCGCCCCGAGGACGGCGACTTCGCGGTCCGGCTCGCGACCGGACGAGTGATCGAGGTCGGCGCCGGTACCACCATCCTGGACGCCCTCGAGCGCGCCGGTGTCGACACTCTCTCGGATTGCCGCCGCGGGGAGTGCGGTCTGTGTCTGACCGAGGTGCTCGATCCCCACGACGGCATCGACCACCGCGACAGCTACCTCACCACGGACGAGCGATCAGCGGCCACGCAGCTCACGATCTGCTGCTCCCGGGCCAGGGGCGGCCTCGTCGACCTCGACCTACGCTGACCAGGAGGACCGGAGATGACCACTCTCTCGACCGACGAGACCGTGCTCGGCGCGATGGAGCCGCACGAGCCCGGCCACTTCGCCACCCATGCCACGCCGCTGGTACGCAACTGCTGGTATGTCGCCGGACGGTCCTGCGAGATCGGGCGCACGCCCCTGGCCCGCAAGCTCGTCGGCGCCGACGTCGTCCTGTACCGCACGGAGGCCGGCGAGCCGGTCGCCATGCGCAACCGCTGCCCCCACCGCTCCTTCCCCCTGGCCAAGGGCACGCTCGAGGGCGGCCGACTGATCTGTGGCTACCACGGGATGGAGTTCGAGGCCGACGGCGTGTGCGTCAACATGCCGGCGCTGTCGAGCACGCCGTCAACGGTCACCGTGCGGACCTACCCGATCGTCGACCGCGGACCCGTGAGCTGGATCTGGGTCGGCGCCCCCGACCTCGCCGACGAGTCGCTGATCCCCGACCTGCCGTGGCTCTCCGAGCCGGGGTGGGGCACCGTCACCGGCGATTTCCACATCGAGGCCGACTACGTGTCGATGCACGAGAACCTCATCGACCAGACGCACTTCCCGTTCCTGCACCCGGGCACCGTCGGCACCCCCGAGTACGCCCGCTCGAAGCTGACCGCCCGCACCGAGGGCAACCAGGTCGTCATCCGCCGCGAACTGAAGGACTGTGCGCCTCCCGGGGTGTACGGCGAACCCGCGAAGATCATGCACAAGCGCATCGACAGAAGTTCCGAGGCGCGGTTCGTCTCACCGGCCGTCCACCAGGCCTTCGCCCGCATCGGCGACCCCGCGCCGGATCCCGGTGCGCCCTCGCTGTACCGCTACAACATCACCCACTGCTTCACGCCCGAGACCAACACCTCCATTCACTACTGGTGGTTCGTCTCGCGGGACTATCGTCCGGGCGACCCGGACATCGACCGGTTCATGATCGAGGCGCACCAGAAGGCCTACTCCGAGGACCTCGAAGCTCTTGAGTGGATCATGGACGTCGTCCGTAACGACACCGATCCCCATATCGAGCTCAGTTTCGCGACCGACAAGCCCGGCCTGATGGCGCGTCGGATCCTTCATCGGCTCGCCATGAAGGAGACCTGCGCGGACGACCGGCTTCTGTAGACGACCGGTCGAGCGGGGCGGAGCACGTCGAGGTCCGCCTGGTCGGCGTCTCAGACGTCGATCTCGGCGAGCCGGCCAGTGGCGTACTCCAGGCCTGCCTTGATGGTCTCGAAGCGCGTGCCGCTCGGCACCAGGTAGGGAGAGCGCGCCGGTCCGGCATGGCGGCCCTGCAGGTTGAACACGGCCTTGACGCAGCCTGGCCAGTTCTCCCCGTCCATGACCTCCTTCATCAACGGCCAGAGCGCGAAGTGGATCGCCCGGGCCGTGTCGTAGTCGTTGTTCGCGATGGCATCGAACATCGCGATCGACTCCTTCGGGAACATCGACGTCGTTCCTGAGATCGCGCCGACGGCACCCAGGCCGAACCCGGGGAACATCATGTGGTCGGTGGCCCAGGTGACGGCGATCTCGTCGCCGACGTCGGCGAGCAGCTCCGAGAGGCCGGCCAGGGAGCTCCCGGCGCTCTCCTTCGTGCCGACGATCGCGTCGAGCTTCACGAGGTCTCGCATGAAGGCGGGTGTGACCGGGGAGGCCGGCAGCACGTTGTAAATGATGATGGGCAGACCGCTCGCCTGATAGATGCCGTCGTAGTAGGCGCGTAGATTGTCCAGGTCGGGCTTCTGGTAGATCGGCGGAGTGACCATGAGCCCGGTGGCGCCGGCGTCCTTGGCCTGCACGGCACGCGTGATCGCGTCACGGGTGGTGGTCGTGATGATCCCGGTGACGATGGGCACCTGCCTCCCGGCCTGCTCGGCCGCGCTCGCGGTGAGGCGAGTGAGCTCGTCGACCGAGAGCGCATGCCCTTCGCCCGTGCTGCCGCCGACGACCAGCCCGGTGACCGGCAGTGAGAGCATGAAGCCGACCTCGTTCTTGAACTGCTCGTAGTTCACCTCTTCGTCGGCGGTCAGAGGAGTCATCAGGGGCGGGAAAATGCCCTGCACGGCGGCTTTGTCGATCACCATGTGGCTGCCTTTCTCGACGGGTGTCGTCGGACGGCTGGGGCGGGTCACGGGCCGGTGCGGCCGGACCACGCGCGGAAGTCGAGGAGAACTTTCAGCGAGGTGGAGTCGTCGAGAGCTGTGTCGAAGCCGGATTGCGCCTCGTGCACCGGGAAGCGGTGGGTGATCATGTCCAGGTCCCGGCCGGCGGGCGAGACCAGGAAGTCCTCGGCGCGGGGGAGCCACCGCGACCACTCGGGGTGGATGCTCGCCGTCAGGGTCAGGCGGCGGCGCATGAACTCGTCGAGGTCGAGGCTGAAGGGCTCCGTGGGCGGGACGCCGAAGATCAGGATCCGGCCCCAGTCGCGGGCGAGCCGTAAGGCCTGGCGCAGTGCCGTGGGCTGGTGGCCGGCCGCGTCGATGCAAACGTCGAAGCCGGGCCCCAGCTCTCGGAGGTCGGCGACCTGAGTGAGGCCCGGGAGCGTGGCCGTGCGGTACGGGTCGAAGCCGGTGACCGACCGCGCGCCTGCGGCGCGTACCAGCGCCACGAACATCTGGCCGATGGCACCCAGACCGAGCACGAGCACGTCGGCATCCCGCACGTCGCCGAGGCGTCCGAGCGCGGCCATGGCCGTCGAGAGCGGCTGGACCAGGATGGCCCGGTCGTCGCGCAGCTCGGCGGGAGTCGAGCGCAGGATCCATGTACTGGAGCGCGCCGTGTGCAGACGCTGCCTCATCCCGTCGGCGTTCGGGGGGATGGCGACGGCGCGCCGACCGGGGACGAGCGACCCGTCGTCGTCGACGACGTGACACAGCAGCTCGTGCAAAGGGCGGCCGTGCTCTGGAGCTCCGGTGGCGGGTCCCCGGACGAACACCGGCTTGTCGCTGCCGCAGACGGCGCCGAGGTAGGGCTCGACCTCGACGAAGCCCGGCGGGGGCCTATCGGGCTGCACCGCCTCGTCAGACGCCAGGCGTCGCGGTGCGACCAGGGAGATCGTCGGAACTCTCATGGGGCCACGGCTCCGGTCAGGGCGCCCCACGCCACCGCGAAGAGCCGGGCACCGCCGTCGACGTGGCCTTGGCTGCGCTGCGACGACCAACCGGCGCGCCCGATCGTGGCCGGCATCGCGGCGGTCCGCTCCGCGCCATCGTGCGCGGCCCGGGCCGACGCGGCGAGGGCATCACCGAAGGGGAGCGCCGGGTCCAGCGCCTCCGCGGCGGGTAGCGCGGCGTCGAGCACGGTCTTCTGGCCGGCCTTCGCGCCACCGCGCTCCGCCACCGCCGCACAGCCCCGCAGCAGCGCTGCTCGCCAGACCGCCCCGTCCGCCGTCCCCGCCCCAGGGTGCTCCCGCAGCTCCGCCGCGGCGGCCAGCAGCGCGAAGGAGACCAACGTGCCGAAGCTCGACGGTGCCGACTCGGCGATGCGCAGCGCGCATCCTTGGAGCAGCTCGGCCGCGGGCTCGTCGTCGGTTGCCCGCAGCTCGGCGGCGATCCTGCCCGCGGTGAGGCCGAGATCGCCGTCGCCGGCGACCGAGTCCAGCGCGGCGAGCTCCTCGGAGCAGCGTTCGAGCTCCTCGGCGACCCGGGTCAGCGCGTCGAGGGTCACCGCAGACCCCACAGATCCAGTAGTGGGCTCGCGGCCGGTTCGTCGAGCAGGCCCTTGAGCTCGTTGTCGACCGCCAGCAACGTCACTGACGCGCCACCCATCTCCAACGAGGTGGCGAACTCTCCGACGTAAGAGCGCCAGACGGTGGCTCCCCGCTCGGCCACGACGGCGAGGGCCGACCGGGCGAGCAGGTAGAGCTCCTCCTTCGGCGTCGCCCCCAAGCCGTTGACCAGCAGCGCGTACTCCCGGTTGCCCGTGTCGACGTCGAGCACGGAGGTGGCGAGCAGGCGTCCCACCTCGTCGGCACCCGCGAGGGGGCGCCGACCGACCCCGGGCTCACCGTGGATGCCCATCCCGACCTCCATCTCACCATCGGGGAGCTCGAAGGTCGGCTGACCGCGGCCGGGAAGGACCGTCGGCGAGAGCGCGACACCGGCGCTACCCAGCCCGCGAGCGGCCCGCTGGACGACGGCGAGAACCTCGTCGACGCCTGCACCGCGAGCCGCCGCGGCGCCCGCGAGCTTGAAGAGCAGGCACATGCCGGCGACCCCGCGGCGCTTGTCCGGGGAGTCGGCGGACATCACGTCGTCGCCGACGACGAAGCTGCGTACCGGGACCTCGCCGGCGAGGAGCTGCTCGGCGAGTTGGAAGTTCATGACGTCGCCGCCGTAGTTGCCGTAGAGGAACAGCACTCCGGCACGGCTTCCGGTCTCGCGCACGACCTGGACGATCTGCGACGCGGACGGCGACTGGAACACGTCGCCGACCGCAGCGCCGGCGAGCAGGCCCTCACCGACGTAGCCGAGGAACAGTGGCAGGTGCCCGGAACCTCCACCGGTGACGACGGCGACGGAGTCCTCGGCTCCGGTGGAGCGGACGATCCCAGGTGTGCCGGCGACCCGGCGGAGACGGTCCGAGTGCACCGCCAGGACCGCCTCGACCACGTCGGTGGCGAATGCCGACGGGGAGTTGATGAGCTTCTGCACCGAGGCTCCTTGATTATCGATAATCAGTCAGCTTGGACAGTACGGAAGCGTGCCGAGCGAAGCAAGTACGGGACTGTGGGCACGTCCACCTCGGTACGTGGCGTCCGAGGCTCGGCGCCCGCCCATCCCGGAGGGCTGCTCCGACTTGCGGTTATCGATGAAACCTGTTGTCATCGAGCTATGACGCCGCCTCGGCCGGAGCCGAGCTCCTCGGTGGGCCCCAGTCTGTCGGATCAGATCTACGCGACGCTGCACCAAGGGATCGTCGACGGCTCGCTGCGTCCGGGTGAGCGGCTGCGTGAGCTCGCCATCGCCAAGCAGTTCGGCGTCAGCCAGGCCCCGGTGCGCGAGGCGCTGCGTCGGCTGAGCCAGGAAGGCCTCGCGGTGACCGAGGCACATCGCGGCACCCGCATCCGGCAGCTCACCCTCACCGAGATCGGCGAAATCTACGAGGTTCGCGCCGTCCTCGAGGCTGATGCCGCCCGCCGGTTCGCCACCCGTCTGAGCCCCGCGTCGAGCAGGTCGCTCAAGCGCGCCTTCGCGAGCTTGACGCGGGCCAGCCGGGCCGAGGATCAGACCGCCATGTTCGAGCAGGATGTCCTGCTGCACGAGGCGATGGTGCTCGGCGCCGGGAGCTCGGTCCTGCACGAGACGTGGCTCGGAGTCATCACCCGCTGGCGCGGGATGCGGGCGATCGTGGCCTCGCAGTGGCCTCAGGACCCGGCGGGACACCTCGAGTCGCACGAGCCCATCGTGAAGAGCCTGCTCGGAGGCCAAGCCGACCAGGCCGAGCACGAGGTTCGCGTCCATCTCGAGCGGGCGTTCGTCGAGTTGAAGGCCTATCTCACGGCGGTCGATCCCGCCGATCGCGTCTATGTCGACTGACATGCTCGACTCACCGGAAGGTCGATTCGCGTCGTGATCACGCTGGATGGCTCCGCCCTCACCGGGTCCTCGCTCATCGGCGGGCGACTTGCGGCCGGGGCCGGTGCCGAGCTCGCCGGCTCCGTCGAGCGCGCGACGGTGGTGCCTCTGTACCGCGGAGCCTCGGCAGAGCAGGTCGACCAGGCCGCGCCCGCTGCCCGAGCAGCGCTCCCTGTCTTGTCCGGTGAGACGGCCCGGCGGTCGGAACTGCTCACCGCGCTCGCCGACGGGATCGAGGCGGCGCGCTCGCACCTGGTGGAGCTCGCCGGGCTCGAGACCCACCTGGCGTCGGACCGCCTCGACGGCGAGCTCACCCGCACGAGCGGTCAGCTCCGTGCATTCGCCCACGCCCTGGCGGCCGGGACGTTCTGGGATGCGATCATCGACGTCCCGACGGCGGGCCGTCCGCAGACCGTCGACATGCGGCGGATGGCGCGCGCTGTCGGTCCGGTTGCGGTATGGCCGGCATCGAACTTCCCGTTCGCGTTCGGGGTGCTCGGCGGCGACACCGCCAGCGCCCTGGCCGCAGGATGTCCGGTCATCGTCAAGGCGCACCCCGCGCACCCGGCGACCAACGAGTTGTTCGCTCGCATCGCCCTGCGGGTCCTGGAGCAGTCCCACTTGCCCGGCGGTGTCCTGCAGGTCCTGCAGTCGGACGACAACCGGGTCAGTCAGCGGCTGGTTCAGCACCCCGAGGTACGAGCCGCGGCGTTCACCGGCTCCCTCGGCGGCGGTCTCGCCCTCCGTGACGCCGTCGCGGCTCGGGAGGTCCCGATCCCGCTGTTCGCGGAGATGGGCAGCTTGAACCCGATCCTCATCACGGTCGCCGCGGCGCAGGCGAGGAGCGCGGCGATCGCGAGCGATGTGGTGGCTTCGGTGACCGGGAGCGTCGGGCAGCTCTGCACCAAGCCCGGGATCATCGCGGTGCCCGTCGGCGAGGCGGGCGACACCCTCGTCGCCGAGCTCGTCGCCCGAGCGTCCGAGGCCGCGGTGGGGCCGATGCTGACCGACGGGCTCCGTCGCGCGTTCGCGGGACGTGTCGCACAGACCAGCTCGGCCGGTTCTGTGAGGACACTGCTCCACGACCCCGGCGGGGTGACCCTGATGGAGATCGGCGCCGCTGACCTCGAGACCACCGCGAGCGCCCTCGAGGAGCATTTCGGGCCCGCCACGATCGTGGTCCGGGTTCCCGGCGACGACGCGTTGGCTCCGCTGATCTCCCGGCTCCCGGCGGGGTTGACGGCCACCCTGGTCGGCGAGGACGACGACGTTGCGGCGATGTCGGAGCTGTGGGACACGATGGCCGAGCGCGCGGGTCGGGTGCTGTTCGACCAGATGCCGACGGGCGTACAGGTTGGCTGGGCCACCGTCCACGGTGGGCCGTTCCCCGCGACGACGGAGGCCGCCGCGACCTCGGTCGGACTGACCGCGGTGCGGCGGTTCCAGCGCCCGGTGGCCTACCAGAACGCCCCGCAGAGTCTGCTGCCCGTGCCGCTGCGCGATGAGAATCCGCACCGGATTCCTCGCACCGTCAACGGCGAGCTGACTACTGCGGCCGTGGCACCTGCCTCGATGAGGGTCTGACCGCTGACCGGTACCGGCGGGGATGAGGACCCGGGCCGATCGGAATCGCGTGAGGACCACGGCCGAAGGGGTCTGCTGCGGGAGCGTGACTACGGCTCCTGGTTCTTCTCGCAGATTCTGTCCTCGGCCGGTCTACAGACCCAGACCATCGGAGCCGCCTGGCTGATCTATCTGCAGACCCGCAGCGGCCTGGCCCTGGCGCTGCTGGTGGCCGCGAGCCACGGCCCGGGCCTGCTCCTGAGCCTGTTCGCGGGCTCGACGTTGAGCCGCCTGGGCGCGAGGCCGGTCCTGCTCGCCACCCAGAGCGTCTCGCTGCTCGCCAGCGGGACGCTCGGGGTGATGACGCTGGTCAGCGACCACGGCACGCTGCCGGCGGTGTACGGGCTGACCCTCGTCGCAGGCCTTGTCACGGCCTTCGACGGACCCGCCCGCCACGTGATCGTGGCGCAGTACGTGGGGCGCGAGCGGCTTCCGGAGGCCATCGGTCTCTACGAGGTCAGCCTGTCGTTGGCCCGCATCGGCGGACCCGCGCTGGGTGGTGTACTGCTGGCGGCCTTCAGCCCGGCGGTGTGCTTCCTCACGAATGCCGCTTCCTTCCTGCCACCGCTGATCGTCCTGCTCGCCTTCCGGCCGCGGTTCGCCCCACCCCGGGATCGCTCCGCACCGCGACGCCGGGTGCGTGACACGGTCGGCTATGCCTGGGCTTCGGGGCCGATCCGGTCGTGCCTGCTGCTCGCCGTCATCAGTACGACCGTCACCAACACCGCGTCCTATTTCCCTCAGTTCGCGTCCGAGTCGTTGCACTTGTCCGGGGCCGGGTACGGCGCCCTCGTCGCCTGCCTGGGCGTGGGGGCGTTGCCCGGCGCGATCCTCGCGGGCCGCCTGGGCGCGCGGGACCGCGGCCGTCGGGTCGGGCTCGCCGGCGCCGCGACCGGCGCGTCGGCCCTCCTGACCGGTCTCGGACCACCCGGCCTGGCGTTCCCGGGGGCGGTCCTGCTCGGGATGAGCTCGATCTGCCTGGTCGCCCTCGCCAACACCGTCGCCCAGCTCGAGTCCCCGCCGGGTATGCGCGGGGGGATCATGGGTGCCTGGACCACGGCGATGCCGGGCACGAGCCCGCTGACCGGCCTCGGCGTCGGAGCGGTCGCCGACGAGCTCGGCCCACGCTGGGCCCTCGCCGTGATCGCGGCGTGCTTCCTCGTGTGCGCCCTGGTCTGCCGGCGTCCGCTCCGGCAGGCCGACCTCACCGCGGGCGGGTAGCCGTGGGTCCCCTCGCTGATCGCCGGTCGCGCGCCGCAGGCCCCGCGAGCGACGAAGGCCTGCTCGAGATGGGTGCGCACCGCCAGGCCCTCCTGGCTCAGTCGCCGTAGGGCCTCACGCACCGGCACCTGGCTCGCGCCGAACCTCTTGGCGATGGTCAGCTCGATCAGGCGCCGGCCCGGGCGCAGCTCGCCGTCGGTGATCTCCTGCCTCAACGTTGGCGTAGATCCGCTCGTCGAGGCTCGGGCCGACCTCGGACGAGGGCGACTGCAGCCGAGGCGGCATCACGCGGATAGGCCACAGAGATCATCGATAACGACAACATACGCCAGGTGGGGACGTGCTCAGCGGACGCGGCAACGTCCGGGGATCGTGGAGCGTCGCCCGGCGATGAGCTGGTCCTTGTTAACTGGCGCGGGTCTCTGTAACGTACACCACTGGTCACACTATCGATAATACGGAGCCACTCGATCGAGGGGTTCGCCGACTCGTCGTCGGGGTCCGCAGCAGGGGTGGGGCGCAGCTTCGGCAGTGGCCCGGTCGGGTTCGCGGGAACGACAGTGCTCGACGATCCGTCGTGCGTCGGTTCCGTGACGCTGTCGGCGGAAGAGGTGTCGAGTGGATCGATGTGCGTGCCCACGTCAGTCGCAACGTCGCGTCGTCTCGGAGAAACCATGCATCGCCGAACGAGAGAAGTCGTCTTCCTCGCGCTGCTGTCGGTCGTCGCCCTCACCGCGTCCACTTTCAGCGGTGGCGGGGCGTCCGAGCAGGGCCGCGGGGACAGCGCAGACTACACGAGTCCCAAACTGACGATTTGGAGCGGCTCGACACCCGGCGGCAGTGCTGACGAGATCGCGCACGGCATACAAGCGGACCTCGGGCGAATCCTTGGCACCAACGTCGTCGTACAGAACGCCGACGCGGGACAGGGAATCGGCGCGTTGGTGAACACCGCGGGGAAGGGCGCGGACTGCTCCGCGCTGTACCTGGCGGCATGGCCTCAGAGCCTGTACACGCTCCAGTCCGAGGGCAACCCGACCGAGCCCTCCGACTTCAGCGCACTGGGAGCCGTCCTCACCGACTACGGGAACATCCGTGTCGCCAACGACGCCCGGTGGTCGACGTTCCAGGAGTTCATCGCCGAGGCGAGGGCGAATCCGGGGAAGATCTCTATCTCGGTACAGACACGCGGATCGAGCAACGGTGCCGGGGTCGAGGCGCTGGAGAGGGCCGCCGGCGTGAAGTTCAACATCGTGGAGTTCGGTGGCAGCGGCAGCAAGGCCCGTGACGCGTTGCTGACCGGGAGCGTCGACGCCAACCACAGCAACATCTTCAACGGTCAGGCCATCGCCGATCAGTCGCGGGTGCTCGCCGTGCAGTGGCCAGAGAACAGGTGGCCGGACCTGACCAATGCGGCCCCCACGATGGCGGAAGCGCTCGGTGTACCCGTCGAGAACTCGGTGTCGATGTCCGGGTTCGCCGCGGCATCCTCGTGCGTCCAACAGCACCCGGCACGGGCTCGGACGGTCGCCGACGCCATCATGGCCGCGGCGAACGGAGCCGCGTTCACCAACACGTATCGGGCGCTCGGGCAGGGCGCCTCCATCACACCCAGGTCCGGCCAGGACCTGAAGAACCAGGTTGACCTCGCGGCCGAGGCCTCCGGCCTTCCCACCATGCCGACCTTCGTCTCCCGGTGACTCGTTCGGCTGCGATTCTAGGTACGGAGGAACCACCTGATGGTAGAAAGCAATCCTGACGACCCGGGTCGGCCTGTCGGGCTTCTCGGCAAGATGGTCCAGCTGGTGTTCCCGGCGATCGTCCTCGCTCTCCTCGTTGCTTTCCTCGTGCAGGCCGATCGCGACGGGTACGGGATCCCCTATGGATATCCCTTGTTCATGGTGGCACTGACGTTCCTCGCCCTCGTGGGGAGCGTCGTCACCGTCTTGCGCCAGCGGACGGACACGCACGCGACGGCGCCCGAGACGTCGCAGCAGACGAGCGAGACGGGAGCGGGAGGAGGGGAACGCCTCCAGCGCGACTCGCGAGCTGCCCAGCTCGGACTGTTGATCGCGCTGTCGGTCTTCGTGGCGAGCATTCCCTTCTTCGGTCTCCTGACCCCTCTCGGGCTCTTCACCCTCCTGACGATGTACCTCTTGGGCTACCGGCGCCTGGTGCCGGCGATGCTCATTTCCGTGGCCACGGTCGCCGTGACCTGGTACCTGTTCGAACACTTGCTCCACATCGAACTGCCGTCGGGTTCGCTCGGGGGGTGGTGACGGATGTCCGAGATGATGGCGGCGCTGAGCGGACTGGCCTCCTGGACACTCATCGTCTATATCATCGTCGGTCTCACGATCGGCTTCTTGGTCGGCATCCTGCCCGGCATCAGCCCTTCCAACGCCGTGGCGATCCTGTTGCCGTTCACCCTCACGGTCTCGCTCGAGCAGGGGCTGATGTTGATGGTGGCGATCTACGCGGGTGCGTACTACGGCATGGCGATCCCGGCGATCCTGCTCAACATCCCGGGGGAGCCGGGTGCTGCGGCGATCGCTCTGGACGGCTATCCGATGGCCCGGCAGGGACGGGCGGCGGAGGCGATCGGCGTGGCGCGCCTCGCGGCGGTGGCCGGGGGCGTCATCGGGATCGGCGGCGCCCTGCTGCTGATCGAGCCCCTCTCGTCGGTCGCCTTGGAGTTCGGGCCATCCGAACTGTTCTTGGTGACACTGATCGCCATGACGGTCATCGGGGGGCTGGTGGGCGATTCGCCGATCAAGGGTCTGCTCGCCGCGGCGGCGGGCTTTCTCGTGGCCGGGATGGGTGCCAACCCCATCACGGGCCTGCCGCGACTGAACTTCGGCGAGCTCTCGCTCTACGAGGGCATTCCGTTCGCGGCGGCTGTCATCGGCTTGTTTGCGGTCAGCGAGATGTTCTTCCTCGTCCAGCGCGCTCGCAACGGATCCATCGGGGGGAGCGGCGTCGATGACATTCCTCGGACCTCCAGTCTGGGCGGGTTGGGGACCGGCCTCCTGACGACGGCTCGTCACCCTGCCGCAGTCGCCCGTAGCGGCGTTCTCGGGTTCGTGATGGGGCTGCTCCCGGGGATCGGTCACGCCATCGGTGCCTTCATCAGCTACGGCGTCGGCAAGAGCCGTTCGAAGAAGCCGGAGACGTGGGGGAAGGGGAATCCGGAAGGGATCATCGCCGCCGAGGGGTGCGAGAACGGCATCAGCGGTGGGAGCATGATCCCGACGCTCGCGCTCGGCATCCCCGGTAGCGCGACCACCGCGGTCCTGTTGGCCGCTGTGGGGCTCCACGGTGTGCAGACCGGGCCTCAGCTCCTGAGTGAGCACGGCGAGCTCGCTTACACGGTGCTCCTCGGACTGTTCCTGGCGAACTTGTTGATTCTCCCGCTCGGCGTCTTGCTGGCACTGCCGATGGTGCTCGTCACACGTCTTCAGATGGGGATTCTCATTCCGTTGGTTCTCGTGCTGTCGTTCGCTGGTGCCTACGCGTTCCGGCAGGATCTCTTCGATCTCGGTCTGGTGCTCGCCTTCGGGTTCTTGGGCATCCTCATGCGGATGGGCGGCTATCCGCTCGTTCCGTTCCTGGTCGGTATGGTGCTCGGACCCGAGACCGAATCGAACCTGCTGTTGTCCTTGTCGATCGGGCAGAACTCGGTCGGATACTTCTTCGCGACCGCGTTGAACAAGTTCCTGGTCGTGGTCCTCGTGCTCCTGATCGTCTTCTTCGTTCTCCGTGGCAGGCGACCAGCGACCGCGGCGACGCCCGGTGCCCTCCCGTCGCTGCGCCGGATTCTCCCGGGTCGGCGTGAGGACCAGCCGGCTCCTCCGAGAACGGAGGAGCGCGACGTAACCCCGACCGACGCACCGCAGCGCGAGCGGTCGGAGGGGTCGGGTCACGATGAACGGCATTGAGGCCGACGACCACGTTCCGACGAACGATCCGGCACACGCCCGGACCGGTAGACCCGACGAGAGAGAGGAACTCTTCATGGACAGGATTCAGCACATCGCCCTCGCCGTGGACGATCCGGCGACGACGGCCGAGTACTACAAGGAGACGTTCGGTTTCCGGGAGATCAGTCGGACACCACGTGTTTCGGGCTCGACCGGCGTGCGCCTGACGGACGGACACATCTACTTCGCCGTCCTGTCGAAGGAGAGCGCCGGTTCGCCCCTGCCCGGCAACGGTGTCGGCATCCACCACTTCGGGATCACCGTCGACGATCTCGAACGTGCCTGTGGCGCGGTGGAGACCACCGGAGGTGAGCTCTGCTCGGATGCGACGTCGGTGAACAGGAAGTACAAGGACCGCGACGGGATCCTCATCGACCTGCGCTCGGCACAGAAGGGATTCTGGGACGAGCGGGTCGCCCCGACGGGGGCCGAGAGCTAGCCGCCGACCGACGTCCCCGGCTCGGCCGCGAGGTCCGCACCGCGGCGTGGTGAGCTGAGTCGGCCGTGCTCCTCGACACGGCTCCGGGTTCCGGCTACAATATCGATAATTTCATCGACGGGATGCCCGCGGCTCACGACTTCGGTGTCGTCACCACGGCGACGGTATGAGTTCTCACGGTGCCCCGTGCGCACACGTCGACGGAGCTTCTCCGCGACGGGCGCCCCCGGTCGCCGCAACCGATCCTCGGCGCATCGAGCGATGCCCCGTGACCCGGTGCCGTGATCGGCGGAGAGACAGCCCGGAGACGTGATCAGGGCGGTCCAGAGAGGGAGAGGATGAACCTCGAGTCCATCGGCACGGCCGCGATCGCGAGTGCGCTGCGATCGCGTGGTGTACCCGACGTCGTCTTCCACGGCCTCGAGCCCGTCGGCTCGGTGAGACGTCCGTTCAGCGGCCGAGCTCGGACGCTGCGGTATCTGCCCCGGCGCGGCGACAAGGACCCGTCTGCCCGCGGGCCCCTGCACCGCCGGCTGGCCGAATCGGTCGAGCGAGGTGACGTCCTGGTGATCGATGCCTTGGCCACCGAACGGACGGGCGTGATCGGCGACCTGATCGTCACCCGCGCCGGCTACCGCGGAGCTTCGGGCGTCGTGGTCGACGGTGCGGTGCGGGATGCGTCGGCCATCGCCGAGGCGGGGATGACGGTGTGGTCCCGGGGACTGAACCCCATGCCGAGCGAGGACCACGTCATGTGCTGGGAGCTCGACGTCCCCGTGCACTGTGCCGGCGTGCTGGTCGAGCCCGGTGATCGCATCGTCGGGGACGCCGACGCGGTGGTGGTGGTGCCGAGCTCGTTGGTCGACGAGGTGGGCGCTGACGCCGCGCTCGCGGAAGCGAGGGACGAGGCGACGCGGGCGCGCATCCTCGAGGGCGCGCCACTGCAGCTGGGGCCGCCGGGCGAGGAAGCCACGTCGTCGGCGCCCGAGCCGATGTGAACAGACGGACGATGTCGAGATTCACCAGGAGACATGATCATGGCTGAGAAGGCTGGGAACAAGCGGGTCATCGTCGTCGGAGGGGGGAACGCGGCACTCACCGCAGCGATCTCGGCGCGTGAACAGGGCGCCGAGGTCCTCCTGCTCGAGGCCGCTTCCGAGGAACTGAGGGGCGGCAACAGCCGGTTCTCCGGCGCGCTCCTGCGCATCGTCCACGACGGCCTCGAGTCGGATGAACCGGGCCGCGCGATCGTCGACCTGCTCAGCGACACGGGACGCCAGGAGGCTCAGAAGTTCTCGGTCGGCCCGTACACCGCGGAGCAGTACCGCGAGGACGTGATGACCACGTCGGCCGGCCTCCCGGACACGGACCTGATCGATCTCGTCGTCGAGAGATCGTACGAGACGCTCGAGTGGCTCAAGGGTCACGGTGTTCCGTTCGACCTCAACTGGCGAACATTCATTAGTGACCTCGACAAGGTGCCGGACGGCTCCAGGTATCCGCTGGCGGCGAGCGGATGTGTCGAAGCGGTCAACAAGGGCTTGGGCCTGGTTGAGGCGGAGTTCGCCGCGGCCGAGCGTATCGGAGTGGAGATCTGGTACGACTCACCCGTCCACGAGCTCATCTGCTCCGGCTCGTCGGTCACCGGTGTGCGGGTGCGGCGTGCTGAGGACTTCCTCGACATCCACGGTGCCGTTGTTCTGGCCGCCGGTGGGTTCGAGGCGAGTGCGGAGATGCGGCTGAAGTACCTCGGGACGGGCTGGGACCTGGTCAAGGTGCGGGGTACTCGGTACAACACCGGGACCATGCTCGAAGCGGGTCTGCGCGCCGGCGCCAAGGCGGCTGGCCATTGGGGGGGATGTCACGCCAGCCCCATCGACGCCGAATCTCCGGTGTTCGGCGACCTGCGCATTGCCGACATGGCGGAACGCTACTCCTACACCTACGGAATCCTGGTCAATCACGAGGGCAAACGGTTCCTTGACGAGGGCGAGGATCACCACTACGTCACGTACGCCAAGACCGGCGCGCAGATCCGTACCCAGACCAAGGGCATCGCCTACCAGATCTACGACCAGAAGGTCGTGCACCTGCTCCACCCCCGGTACGAGGTCATCAGTAAGCCGGTCCGGGGCGAGACCATCGAAGAGCTGGCGGACAACCTCGGTATTCCCGCGGACGCTTTGGCGCGCACCGTGAAGGAGTTCAACAACGCGTGCGGTCCGGTCGACGAGTTCGACCCCGACACTCTCGACCGGGTGAGCACCCGCACAGGATACGAGCCGGCGAAGTCGAACTGGGCGATCCCCATCAGCGACGGGCCCTTCGTCGCGTATCCTGTCAACTGCGGAATCACGTTCACCTACGGCGGGCTGAAGATCGACACGGAAGCCCGCGTCATCAACAACGAGGACCGGGTGATGGACAACCTCTTCTGCACCGGCGAGATGGCAGGGGGCTTCTTCTACCACAACTATCCCGCCGGCACGGGGTTGATGCGGGGGGCCGTCTTCGGGCGGATCGCGGGCCGCAACGCGGCGAAGATCGTTGCCGACCGCGGTCAGAACCTCGTGCAGCCACGATGAGGGCGCTCACGATTCCGATCGGGCTCGGCCACGTCGGCGAGGCCGTTCGCCGGGCGTCGAGAGGGGAGTGACACGGTGGATTCGATCAGCCGCCGGTTCGCGCGGTGGGCCGCCACGACGACGTTCGAGCAGCTGCCTCCCGAGGTGATCGACAAGATCCGATCGCTGGTCCTCCTGCACCTGGTCAGCGGTCTGCACGGACGAGATGACGCGCACAGCAAGCTGGTGCTCGAGCAGGTGACGGCGGAGGAGTCCCGAGCGAGGGGGGCCAGCATCTACGGGGGCGGGGAGCCCGTCACCCGCTCGGGAGCGGCGCTCGCCAACTGCGAGCTCTTCCACAGTGCCGGCTTGTACGACTCGTACCGCATGCTCACCCACCCCGGGCCGGTGCTGATCGCGACCGCGCTGGCGAGCGCCGAGCTCGAGGGGACGTCGCTCCGGGCCGTGATCACGGCGCTGGCCGTGGGCTACGAGTTCGAGTGCCGCATCGCCCACGACCTCGTCCCGAGCGTGTCGGCCCGGGGGTTCCGACCGTCCCCGGTTTTCTCCACCCTCGGTGCGGCCATGGTGGCCGGGAAGCTTCTCGACCTCGACGAGGACGGTCTCGTGGCCGCTGTCGCCGTGGCCGCTAACGTCGCCGGTGGTCTCAACGAGGCCGGGCGGACCGGAGCCGGGGACACCCTCGTCCACGAGCCCAACGCGGCGCGTCAGGGCATCTTCGCCGCCATGACGGCCGCCTCGGGGGCGATCCGGGGTTCCGAGCACGTCCTCGAGGGCGATGCGGGATTCTTCGAGGCGTTCGCCGCGAGCCGGGACGGCCGGTTGTCGTACACGTTCACGGGTGCGAACCGGGTCGACCTGGCCGAGATGACCAGTGGCCTCGGCCGCCGGTACCTGTTGTTGGACGTCATGTACCGCATCTACTCGTGCGCCGGCTACAACCAGCCGGCGATCGAGCTGGTGCGTGGGCTCAAGGACACGTACCGGATCGTGGCCGAGGACGTCCGATCGGTCGAGATCCAGATGAATTACCTGGAGACGCTGTACCCCAGCCCGGCGTTCCCGCGCTTCCCCGACGTGTCCGCACCACGTGTGGGCTCCACGCCCTTCTTCGTGGGCCACGTGCTCGTCAACGGCGACTACCCCACCGTGGGCGCGTCCGTGCAGGGACCGGCGTCGGACGCCGACATCGTGGATTACATCTCACGGATCACGGTGGTCGGTGTCCACGGGAAGCCGATGTTCTCTCCGACCATCACCATCGAGATGCTCGACGGCCGGAGGTACAGCGGTACGGGCGAGTATCGGGAGATGCTCTGGGGGTACGAGGAGCTGGTCGAGAGGCTCCGCCCCGGCGGCGCGAGCCTGCCGGGAGGGGAGGCGACCCTCGACAACGTCGCGAGTCTCGTCCGGTCGCTGGAGACGCTCGACACGGTGGAGCCGATCTTCACTCTGGCTCGTACGGGCTGAGCGCTCGACCGTGCACCCGGATCCCACGTCCGCCCGCAGTGCTGTCCCGGGGTCCCCGCGTGCTCTGGTCACCGGGGGCGGCCGCAACCTCGGCCTGGCGATCGGCGTCGCCCTGGCGGAGGCGGGCTACGGGATCGTCGTGAACGGCCGACGAGCCGAGGAGGTCGACGCGGCCGTCGCCCACCTCCGTGCCGCGGGGCACGACGCGGTCCCCTGCGTCGCCGACGTGACCGATCTGGCGGCGCTCGACGATGCCCTGAGGTCCGTCGACGCGCCGGAACGACCCATCACGACGGTCGTCAACAACGCGGTGTCCCGGGTCTTCGGCGACGTGCTGTCGGTCGACCCCGCCGAGTGGCGACGCTGCCTCGATGTCGTGCTCACCGGTGCGCTCAACACCCTGCGCTGCACCGTCCCGGGCATGCGCAGGCGCGGTTTCGGGCGCGTCGTCAACATGGCCGGGTTCAGCGGCCAGACGGGCAGTACCGGGCGCGTCGCCGTGGTCGCGGCGAAGGGCGGCGTCATCGCCATGACGAAGGCGCTCGCCCGGGACGAGGCTCCTCACGGCATCACGGTGAACGCGGTGTCCCCGAGCTCGATCGACACCGACCGCGGTGAGCAGGGGGACAGGTACGGCGACGAGACGTCCGAGGTCCCGCTCCGGCGGACGGGCACGACGGACGAGGTCGCCTCGGCCGTCGTGTTCCTGGCCGGCCCCGGGGCCGGTTACATCACCGGACAAGTGCTCGCCGTGAACGGCGGTCGCTACATGTGAACGACCGACCGGAGGTCAATCGGCAGGGTGCTGCCGCGACCCGACGACGCGCACGCAGGTGGGGCGACCGACGGCGACGGAGTGCTCGGTCGGCGAGAGAACGCCGGACAGGGGGTCGATCCTCAAGGTGTTCACCGACCCGGTGTCGACGTTCGCGACGTACAGGTGGCGACCAGCGGGGTCGACGGTGATGCCTCGGGGGTTGCTGCCGCCGCAGGGTGTGGTGCCCAGCGGCTCGAGCAGGCCGTCGTGCTCGTCGACGGCGAAGGCGGCGACGCTGTCGTGGCCACGGTTGCTCGCGTAGACGAATCGGCCCGAGGGGTGCATCACCACGTCGGCCGGCTTGCTCAGACCGGTGTGGTCGGCAGGAATGGTTCGGTGCGTCTCGAGAACGGCGAGGTGACCGGTCCGGTCGTCGAAGGACATGGTGTCGAGACTCGACTCCCACTCGTTCAGGACGTAGACGCGCGGGAGCCGTGGATGGAAGACGGAGTGCCGCGGCGCCACGCCAGGCCGGCTCGGGAGTCGGGTCGTCCGTTCCAGCGAGACGGGGGCGCGTCCGACCCGGAAGGTGTACACGGCGTCCGCGCCCTTGTCGCAGACGAGCACGTAGGCGCCGCTGGGGTCGAAACGGGCGGAGTGTGGGTGCGAACTGGACTGCACCCGTTCGAGCAGTCCACTGCCGCGGTCGAGGACGGTGATCGCCGACGCCGGCCGGAGCTCCCGGTCCGCGGGAACGTCGAAGAGGGTGACCACTCCGTCGTCATGGAACACGTCGGCACGGCGCTCTCCGGGGCGGACGACGACAGCGGCGTCGTAGGAGCCGTGATTGGCCGCGACGAGGAAGGAATCGGTCGGATCGAGCGCCAGATAGGAAGGAAACGGGCCGATCGAGGGCTGGCGTCCGACCGCCGTGAGTCGACCGCGCTCGGTGTCGATCGCGAAGGTGTGGACGAAGCCTCCGCCATTGTTATCGTCGAGACCACGCTGCTCGTCGGCGACATAGGCATGCGTTCCGTCGCTGGTGACGACGACGTATCCTCCATGAATTCCCGCGCCGGCCGAATCGAGCCTGTGCAGGCGACCCGTGACGGGATCCACGGAACACAGGTGTACGCCGCCCGACGTGGCACGGTCACCACCCGTGTCGGTCCACGACGTGACGAGCGCGAAGTGCTCGGCGAGATCGTTGTCCGAGACTCGCTCCATTATTGGTCGGGTCCTTTCGCGGGGCTGGTCGGGGGAGTCGAATACATATCTACCACGATGCTTCGAAGGGATGTCAAGGGCTCGGTGCACGCACTGGGGCAACCGCCGAGTCGGCCGCGCGGCCGGACCCCGCAGGAGCCATCCGTCGACGCCCCGGAGAACCTACCTCACCGAGATCGCGACCAGGGAGAAATGGATGTCCAGCAGAAAGTCGATGACGCTCGCGTTGGCCGGCGAGTGCATGGTCACCCGGCCTTTCTCGATGTTCGCCGAACCCCGTTTCACCGAGGTGATGAACCGCCTCGCCTCGGCCGACGTGGTGTACGCGCACATCGAGACCAACTTCGGCACCTACGCGGAGATGGGGGCCACCGGACGCAGTGACAAGCTGGGCAGCTACTTCTTGAGCGACCCGCAGATCGCCCGGGATCTGCGATGGGCCGGTGTCGACCTCGTGTCCCTCGCGCAGAACCACAGCCTGGACTTCGACGCTCCGGGTCTGCACGCGACGATCCGGCACTGCGAGCAGGCCGGGCTCACTCCTGCGGGGACCGGTGGCGACCTCGAGGAAGCTCGCGAACCCGCCTACCTCGAGAGCCCGGGTGGTCGGGTCGCGCTGGTGTCGGCCAGCTCCGGCAACACGTCGCACGAATGGGCGACGCCACCCAAGGCCGGCCTACCCGGGCGGTCGGGCGTCAACCCGCAGCGGCTCACCATGAAATGCGACGTCGACGAGGAGGCGGCGGCCCAGCTCCGCCGCGTCGGCCGCGAGCTCGGCATCCTCGTCGAGCGCACGGACGCCGTCGAGGGTCCCCGCGGTCCGCTCACCCAGATCGAGGAGGGCGAGTTCGGGCTCGCGCTGCCGGAGACCCAGCAGCGCGCCGCCGGTCCGGCGATCTTCCGCCCCTCCGACCACTTCGAGGTGATCTCCTCCCTCCACGACGGGGACCTGGCGGGCAACCTGCGATCGGTCGCCGAGGCCGCCACCATGGCCGACGTGGTGCTGGTCGCGCACCACTGCAGCGTGGCCGAGGGCGCTCGCAGCGATCACCCGCCACGGTTCGTCCGGGACTTCGCCCACGCCTGCATCGACCACGGCGCGGACGTCTTCATCGGCCACGGATGGCACAGGACGCTCGGAATCGAGATCTACAAGGGCAAGCCCATCGTCTACGGGATCGGCAACCTCTTCCACCAGTCGGCGTTCATCCGGCGTGCGCCGTTCGACGGCTACGAGGCGTGGGGCCACGACACCGACCGCCTGCCCACCTTGAACCCGTCGGCGCATCCTCTGCACGGAGGCGTCACCGCTGCCAGCGAGACGGCGTGGAGCGGTGCCGTCCTCGAGGTGGAGCTCGAGGACTTCGAGTTCGCCGGCCTGACGCTCCACCCGATCGAGCTCGGCCGTGCGGTCGGAGGTGGGATTCGGCGGGGTGTCGGGCGTCGTGGACGCCGGTTCCCCGACGGACGCCCCTTCGCCGCGACGGGCAGGGACGCCGAGCTCATCCTCGATCGCTACCGGAGGCTCTCGTCGGCGTTCGGCACCTCGATCCGCATCGAGGGCGACGTGGGTCGTCTGCGGTGACCCGAGGCGACGCCCTGGTTCGGCCGGCCGGTGCGGCGACGGGCTCGGTGGAGCGCGGGGCGAACGGGTCCGGACCTTGTCTCGCGGTGGGGTGTTATGTAACGTCCGCCACCAGCCGTCACTATCGATAATTTGGGAGCCTCGCCGTGTCGGAGCTGGTGAGCTCGTCGTCGGGGGTCCCCGGCCCGGTGGCCGGTCCGCCGGCGGGCCGGTGGGGCCGGAGGGGGTCGTGGCGCCATGAGGATCAACCCCGTTCCCCTGGTCGGTCGCCGCCGCCAGCAGTGCCGCGAGGCGATCCACCCGACCAGCGCACCCCGCCCGCGACGACGGGAGAACCTCGGCCATGGTGTTGACAGTCACACGTTCCTAGTGCGACATTATCGATACTTGATTCGCGAGCGCGTGACGAGTGGCGTCAGGTCCGACGCGCCATTCGACAGCACGCGTCCCGGTACCCCGACGCAACGCGCCCGGCCGCACACCTGCACGGCGGATCTCGATCCGCCCGACTCGCCCGGTGCCTTCTGCCGACGCCGCAGCGGAGCACGAGACAACGAAGTCCCGAGACAGGGCCACAGACAGGAAGCGTGGACCACGATGAAGTTCTTCCGCACATTGCGTTCCTCGCTGGCTGCTGTGCTGGCCGGTGTCGCGGCGTTGGGCATGATCGCCAGTGGTTGTAGCTCACCGGAGTCGGGTGGCTCGGCCCCGAACAGCGTGGACCTGTCGGTCGGCGGGCAGACGTCGATCGTCTATCTGCCGGTCACCCTGGCCCACAGCCTCGGCTACTTCAGGGAGGCCGGGGTGGAGCTCACCATCACCAACACCAAGAGCGGATCGGACGCGCTCAACGCGGTCGTCGCCGGCTCCACGGACATGGCGGCGGGCTATTACGACCACACCGTCAACATGGGCACGAAGGGGATGGCGCTCACTTCTTTCGCGTTGATGACCAACAGCCCGGGAGCAGCGATCGTCGTGGCTCCGCACGCGGCCGGATCGATCGGGAGCGTCGCGGACCTGAGGGGCAAGACCGTCGGGATCACGGCACCGGGGTCCGACTCACAGTTCCTCCTGTCCAACGCGCTGGTCCACGCCGGGCAGGCCCCGAACGCGGCCACCTTCGTCACGACCGGCACGGGCGCGAGCGCTGTCGCGGCCATCAAGGCCGGACGCGTGGACGCCGTCGTCACCGGCGACCCTGCCATCGAACAGATGCTCCGTGAGACGCCAGGGATCAAGCTGCTCGCGGACACCCGCAATGCGGGCGGAGCGCTCGAAGCCTTCGGTGCCCCGGCCCAACCGACGTCGAGTGTCTATACCAAGGCGGACTGGCTCTCCGACAACGAGCAGGCGGCCAGGGGCATCGCTGGCGCCATCGTGCGAGCGTCGAACTTCATCGCCACCCACGAACCGCAGCAGGTGGCCGAGGCGCTCGACCCTCAGTACCGCGGGATGACCGTGCCCGACTACGCGGCGATGCTGGCGAAGAACGAGTACCTCTTCAGCGCCGACGGTCGAATCGATCCGGCGGGTGCCGACCAGGTCCTCAGATACCTCAAGATCGCGCTGCCCGACCTGCCGACCGACCGGGTCGACCTGGCCGCGACGTACACCAACGACTATCTCTCGTGAGGTCAACTCTCGAGCACACGGTCTCCGGAGGTGACCTTTCGATGACCCGAGCTTCGACCCAGAACCCGCATGCCGAGATCGCCATCGGAGTCCGTGATCTCGGCGTGCACTTCCACTCCACCTCGGAAACCGGCTACTGTGCGTTGTCGGACGTCTCGCTCGACGTCCCCACCGGACAGTTCCTGGCGATCGTCGGGCCGACGGGATGCGGAAAATCGACGCTTCTCAATGCCGTCGCCGGCTTGGTGGCTCCGAGCGTCGGGAAGGTCGACTCGTTCGGTCAGGAGCTGACGAGCCTCAACGCCTCGGCCACGTACATGTTTCAACGCGACCAGCTGTTGCCGTGGCTGACGGCGCATCAGAACATCGCGTTCGGACTACGTTTCCGCGACACCGGGTACACGGCGCGGGAACGTCATGAGGTCGTCAATAGCTGGCTGGTCGAAGTAGGGCTGAAGTCGTTCGGCGACCGCTATCCGTCCCAGCTCTCGGGCGGCATGAGAAAGCGCGTGGGTATCGCTCAGACATGGGTCTCGGAGCCAGAAGTCATCCTCATGGACGAGCCCTTTGCGGCGCTCGACGTGCACACGCGCCAACGCATCGAGTCCTCGCTGCTCAGGATCTGGGAGTCGCGAAAGAACACTGTCGTGTTCGTCACTCACGACCTCGAGGAGGCGATTGCCCTCGCTGATCGGGTGGTGGTGCTGAGCGCCGGGCCGGCGAGTCGAATCGTCGCGGACTTCAATGTGGACCTGGAGCGGCCCCGCGATCTGCTCGACGTCCGCACCACCGACGAGTTCGCTGATCTGCACAGAACCATCTGGACGGCTCTCCGGGAGGAGGTGCTTCGTAGCTATGAGTCAACAAAATGAGCTCCTCGGACCTCCGGCGGACGCTTCAGAACCAGGATCGGGAACGCGCGAGGAGCAGCCGGGCAAGACGACGGGCTCGCTCGCGAGGGGTCGGTCCCCCCGGGTTTCGCGCGGTCCGAGCACCGTGCTCGTCCGTGCGCTGCAGACGGGCTTGATCATCGCGGCCATCGTCGTCTGGCAGGTGCTCAGTGAGACCGGAACGATCGACTCCTTCTTCTTCAGCTCGCCGGTCGACGTCTGGAGCAAGATCGTCGAATGGTCGACGACCGGTGTCCTCTGGCCGAGCGTCTCCCTGACGCTCTTCGAGACGGCGGTGAGCTTTGTCATCGGGAGTCTCCTCGGGATCGTCCTCGGATTCCTGTTGGCCAGGCTCGTCCTGCTCGGGGAAATATTCCGGCCGTTCTTGTCGATCTTCAACGCCCTCCCGCGAATCGTCTTCGGCCCGATCTTCATCCTCTGGCTCGGACTGGGCGTCGAATCAAAGATCGCGCTGGGCGTCAGTATGGTGCTGTTCCCGGTCTTCTTCAACACCTTCGAGGGCGTACGGCAGGTGGACTCCGTCGTCCTCAATAACGCCAGGATGCTGGGAGCCGGCCGGTGGCAGATCGCCCGGCACGTGCTGCTGCCGAGCGCGCTGGTGTGGATCCTCTCCAGCCTCCAGCTGAGCGTCGGCTTCGCGATCGGCGGTGCAGTGGTCGGCGAGTACCTCGGTGCCCGAGCGGGCATCGGTTATCTCGTCTCCAACAGCCAGGGGACCTTCGACACCGCCGGAGTCTTCGCCGGGATCGTGATACTGACGGCGATGGTGCTCGTCATCCTTCCGCTCGTCGGAATGCTCAGTCGCCGACTCCTACGCTGGCAGAACGTTTGACGACTCCACCGTGACGACGTGAGGACGGCGGTCTGATGAGAGGGAATGCGGAATTGACGGAGGACGGTTCGAGAGTTGTTCGACGGCACGAGCGGGAGCACGACGGACGAACCCGGGTCACCATCATGCCGAAGTTGCCGGACGACGTGATCGCCGTCGGACACTCCGTACGCCCCGACGAGGTCCACCTCGAGGTCGCCGATCTCGAGGGCGATCGCGCGGCAGCGCTCCGCACGCTGGCCACGACCGACGTCGTCATGGGGTTCCCGTGGAGGCTCGACGCCGAGGCACTCGACGCCGCCCGTGAGCTCAAGCTCATCCAGCTGATGGGCGCGGGGTACGACGAGCTCCCGCTGGACCTCGTGACGGAGCGCTCGATCCCCGTGGCGACCAGTGGCGGGGCGAACGCGGTCGCGGTCGCGGAACACACCGTCATGGTGATCCTCGCGGTGTACAAGAACCTCGTCGCGCTGGCCGACGGCGTGAAGAACGGTCGCTGGAGCCACGCCCTGTTCGGTGGGCGCAACTACGAGCTCGACACCAAGACCGTCGGTCTGGTGGGCGTCGGCCGGATCGGGCGGGCCGTCGCCACCCGGTTGGCGGCGTTCGGCTGCGAGGTCGTCTACCACGACCTGCGGCGTCTCACCGTGGCGGAGGAGCGCGAGCTGGGCCTGCGGTTCGTCGAGCTCTCCGAGCTGCTCACCACCGCGGACGTCGTCAGCCTCCACGCGCCGTCGAACCCCTCGACCAAGCACCTCGTCGGCCGTGCCGAGCTCGCGGCGATGAAGCCGAGCGCCCTGCTCGTGAACACCTCCCGCGGGGACCTCGTCGACGAGGAGGCGCTCGCAGAGTCCCTCCGTGAGCGGGCGATCCTGGCCGCCGCGCTCGACACGCTCACCGAGGAGCCCCCGCCGCCGCAGCACCCGTTGCTGGCGCTGGACAACTGCCTCATCACCCCGCACAGCGCGGGCCCCACGTGGGACAGCTGGGTCAAGCGGTTCACGAACTGCTTCGCCAACGTCCGACGGATCGCGGACGGCGAGGAGCCGCACTGGCTGGTCCCCGAGACGGTCGGTGGTGGGCGGTCGTGAAGGGCACGACCACCGCCAAGATCCTCGAGCGGAAGCTGGTCCGTGGCCGGTTGGAGCCCGGGTCGGTGGCCCAGGTCGGAGTGGACCGGCTCGTCGTCAACGACGGGGCGGGCAAGCTGGCGTTCGACCAGATGGCGAACATGGGCGCCGACGAGGTCCACGACCCCCACGGTGTCGTCCTCGTCGCCGACCACTTCGCGCCCGCGCCCACGCTCATCGCCGCACGGAGCCTGACGGCGATGCGCCAGTTCGCGGAGAAGCATCGGATCGCGCACTTCTTCGACATCGGTCGCGGCGGGATCGAGCACTCCCTGCTACCGGAGGAGGGGCTCGTCGAGCCGGGGAGCCTCGTCGGGGGGACCGATTCGCACATGTGCACGCTCGGTGCCTTTGGTGCGATGTCGTTCGCGCTGGGACCGACCGACGCGGCCGAGGTGCTGGCGATCGGGGAGACGTGGCTCACGGTGCCGCGAGTGGCGCGCTGGGAGTTCGTCGGTCGTCCCGGTCCTCACACGACGGGCAAGGACGTCATCCTCACGATCTTGGGACGGATCGGCGTCCGAGGCGCGACGGAGGCGTCCTTGGAGTTCGTCGGCGGCGGCGTCGAGGCGCTCAACATGGACGATCGGCTCGCGCTGTGCAACATGGCGGCCGAGGCCGGGGCGACGGCATCCATCGTCGTTCCCGACCGGCGCACGGCCGAGTGGGCCGCCCGATGGGCATGGACACCCGAGTCCTTCGTGCTCCCCGATGAGGCCGCTCACTACGACGAGCGGCACACGCTGGATCTGGCCACCGTCCAGCCGATGATCGCGTTGCCGCCGTCGCCCGCCAACACCGTTCCGATCCACGAGGTGGCCGGCCAGAAAGTAGATCACGTTCACATCGGGAACTGCGCGAACGGCACGCTGTCGGATCTCCGGCAGGCCGCTGCGGTCTTCGAGGGCAACACCCTCGCCCCGCACGTGCGGTGCGTCGTCGTACCGGCCACCCAGGCGGTGTACCGCGCCGCCTCGGCCGAGGGCCTCGTCGACACGATCCTGGCGGCGGGTGCTGCCGTGACGACACCGGGCTGTGGGGCGTGCTTCGGCGGGCACACGGGGCTCGTGGATGCCGGCGAGACGGTCATGGCGAACATCAACCGGAACTTCAGAGGTCGTATGGGACATCCCGACGCGCAGATCATGCTGGCCAACACCTACGTCGCGGCCGCTGCCGCGGTGAGCGGAGAGGTGGTTCATCCGGAGACGATCCTGTGCGCCCCCGACGTCCGAGCCGCCGGCGCCCGTGGTGCGGGTGACGCAGCCGACGGGGGAGGCAGCACGCCGTGACGGTGACGGGGCGAGCGCACGTCGTCGGCGACGACATCAACACCGACGAGATCATCGCGGGTCGGTACGGGAGCTCGGTCGACAGCGCCGAGCTGGGTCCGCACCTGTTCGAGGGCTCGCCGGTGGCGCGACACGGCTTCCGGCCCGGCGACGTCATCCTGGCCGGTCACAACTTCGGGTGTGGGTCGGGGAGGGAGCAGGCTCCGTTGGCCATCCTCGGCGCCGGGGTCGCCTGTGTGGTCGCCGCGAGCTTCGCGCGGACCTTCTACCGCAACTCGGTCAACCTCGGCCTTCCCGTCCTGGTCTGCCCGGGGGCGACCGACGATGTCGAGCCGACGCAGGAGGTGTGCGTCGATCTGGCCACCGGGACCGTGCGCATCGGCGACCGTACCCGCATGAGCGAACCCGTACCCCCGTTCGTCCGAGAACTGGTCGAGGCCGGGGGACTGGTGCCGTGGGTGCGGGCCGAGCTCGCCAGCCGGGCACGCTCGGGGGACCGCTGATGATCGATTCACTATCAGGCGCCCTGGCGGACCACTGGGCCGCGGCGACGTTGGGTGGACTGCCCACCGAGGTGAAGGGCAAGGCGAAGGTCCACGTCCTCGACACGTTCGCCGTCGGCGTGGCGGGCCAGGCCACGGACGTCGCGCGAGCGGTCGTCGACGTGTGCCGAAGGGTGTCGCCGGGCCACGTCAGTGGGGTGCCGGTCTGGGGGACCGACGTCGTACTGGCGCCCCACCTCGCTGCGCTCGCGAACGGCGTCGCCACGCACGCTCGGGAACTCGACGACTTCGGTGGCTGTGGGCACCCCGGGGCGGTGGTCCTCCCGGCCGTGAGCGCGCTGGCCGAAGGCGAGGGGAGCGCCGGGCGGACGGTGCTCACGGCGGTCGTCGCCGGCTACGACGTCGCGGCTCGGGTGCTCGACGGCGCCGGCGGATATCGCGCCCACAACGACCGAGGCTGGCACTCCACCGGGACGTGCGGAACCTTCGGCGCCGCCGCGGCGGCCTCGGTCGTCCTGGGTCTGGATGCGACTCGGTTCCGCCACGCGCTGGGGATCGCGGGAACGTTCACCGGAGGCACCTGGGCCTTCCTGGCTGACGGCGCCATGACCAAGAGGTACCACGCGGGCAAGGCCGCCGAGTGCGGGGTGATGGCCGCACTCCTCGCGCAGGCCGGCATGACCGGACCCGCCTTCGTGCTCGAAGCCGAGTGGGGAGGCTTCTATCGCACCTACGGAAGCCGCGGCGACGAGCGGGCGACGATCGCCGGCCTGGGGGACGAGCACGGCATCCTGCAGTCGGGCGTGAAGCCTTACGCGTGCTGCCAAGGGATCCACAGCAGCGTCGAGGCCATGATGCGACTGCGCTGCGACCACGGCCTCGAGGTCGATGATGTCGCGAGGATCGTGGTCCACGGCGACGACAGGACGGTGCGGCAGCTCGGGTCGCACAGGATCGGGTCGGTGGTCGACGCCCAGTTCAGCATTCCCTACAGCCTCGCGGTCGTGCTCGAGTCCGGGAGCGCGGCGATGGGACAGTACGATCCGGTGCGCGTGCGCGAACCGAGGATCCAGAGGATCATGGATCGGGTCGAGGTGCTCGACGATCGACGCCTCGCGGAGCCGGGGCAGTCCGAGCTCGACGCTCGACAGCCCGAGGTCGAGGTCCACCTTCGCGACGGCAGAACGGTGCGGAGCACGGTCTCGCAGCCGAAGGGAGTCCCGGCCCGCCCGCTGACGGAGTCGGAGGTCCATGAGAAGGTCCACGGCCTGTGCGACCCGCTCATCGGATCCGAGCAGTGCCGGTCGCTCGTCGAGAGGACGGCTCGACTCGACGAGATCGAGAGCATCGGTCGGCTCACGGAGACGCTGCGCCCGCGGCCGAAAGGATGACCCGGACCGGTCGCTCGACGCGCACGGTGTGCGTCGGCGGCGTCGCGGGCTCACGTCGTCGGTAGCGTCACGACGCCGTGCCGTTGGATCCGAGGGCGCGGAGCCGGAGGCGGACGTCGCCGTCAGACCGGCCGGCCCGGTACCCACGACGACCAGTTCGACGGTCTGTCCGACACCGGTCCTCTTCCGGGCGCGGTACGCGGCGGCCTTGACGCGGTTGCCGCACTCGTCCATGCCGCACCAGGTGCGGCGCGCGCCGCGGGAGCGGTCGAGGTAGAGCCGAGTGCACGCCTCCCGCCCGCACTCCGTGAGCGGCGGCGCCGACGGGTCGGCCAGCAGCGTGATCAGCGAGCGCGCCACGTCCCCCAGGGGTGTGCACGTCCCCCCGGCGCACGGCCCGGCCCTGCGGGTCCAGGGCGATCGCCGTGGCCGGGCCGGCCGCGGCCTCGTTGACGATCGCCAGGCTGTCCGGGTCGAACGCGCGGGCCCCGAGGCGGCCCCGGGCCAGGCGGTAGCCGGCCTCGCGCAGTCGCAGCGCGCCCGCGAGCGCCACGGGGTCGACGTGCACCGGTTCCGGCGCCGCGCCCGAGGCCGTCAACTAGCAGGACCTGGGCCACGGCCAGGGTGGCCAGCTCGGCGTCGCTGAGCTTGGGCGGTCGCCCGATGCGGTGCCGGACGCCGCCGGGCCCCGGGAGCGGACCGCGTTCCTCGACCGGCCCGGCGCCGACCCGCCGGCCGCGGGCGACCGGTTCGACCACCACCTCACCGGCGTCGACGACCTGATCGCCCTGCTGCGGGATCAGCCCCCCGACCTGAGGACGGCGTCGCGCCCGCCGGCGCCGTCGCCGGATCGACCACGGCCAGACCCCACGGCGGGCCCGGAGCCGAGGATTCGCCCGCGCCACGCCGGGCGCCTCACCCGTGGGGCGTGAGCTCTACTCGGCAACCGCCGCCTCGGCCGCCTTCGTGGCCTTCTGCTCCTTCTGCGCCTTCGTGCTCGCCCGCACCGACACGACCACGATGAGGGCCAGGCTGATCCACAGCGCGTACTTGTCGATCGTCAGGACGACGTCGACCGCGTGCTGCCCGACCCCGTAGCCGAGGCCGGCGACGAGGCCCGCGATGAGCGCGGCGCCGATCGCGTCGAGGACCAGGAACGGGATCAGCCGGGTCCGACCCATGCCGGCCAGCGCGAACACCGCCGGCGCGGGGACGCCCGGCAGCGCGGAGAGGATGACCGCCAGCCCCAGCACCCAGCGCGGGGCGTTCTGGACCCACGCCACGAACCGCTTCGCGACGTCACCGGGCGCCCACATCTCGATGATCTTCGCGCCCCACCGTCGCCCGGCCAGCCAGAACAGCCAGTCGAACTTGATCATGCCGAAGACTCCGGCGGCGATCACCAGCCACAGCTGGCCCTGCCCGACGGCCGCGAACGCGGCGCCCGACCCGACGGCCGAGAGGCTGCCGGTCACCGCGGCCAGGCCGACCGGGTGCGAGGCGAGCAGGAACGGCCGGAACGGCATCGACGCCAGGCTGAAGACGATGATCCCCAACGTCGCGAAGACGAGGAACTTGTCGCCGCGGCTCATCGGGTGCTCCCAGGGCATGGCCTTCCGCCACGCCTGGCGCGCCTCCTCGAGCTCCTCCGGCGAGTAGTCCTTCGTCCGCCAGCGGAAGCGCTTCTTCGGCGCCGGCTCGTCCGGAGCGGCCGGGGCCGCGTCCGTCGTCGCCGGTGCCGCCGCGTCCGGCGTCACGTCGTCCGCCGGTCCGGTGAGGTCGTCCCGGTCCGTACCGGTGCCTGCGCCAGTCATCCCCTGCTCCACCCGTCGTCCGGCGATTGGTCGTGATTGTCGAGGAGCAGTCGACACCATGACGTGGCGGCATGGTCAAGCTGCTCACCCCCACGGTCGCGTGCCGCCCTGCGCCGTGGCGTCGCCCCACGGGCGGATCCGGCGCGGCGGCCTCCGAGTCAGGGAGGAGGCAGGGGCTGCGACTGTGAGGGGACGCACGTCCGTACCAACTGGTAGGACTTCCTAGTAACCGCGCGGCCGAGTCACCGTGGTCAGGACGACCACGATGTTCGGAGGACACGGCCGATGATCTCTCGGAACACCGTGCGCGGCGCACATATGCTCGGGCTCGGCGCCTACCGCCCGCGGCGGGAGGTCGGCAACGCCGAGGTGTGCCGCCTGCTCGACGTGGACCCGGACTGGGTGCTCGCCCGCTCCGGCATCCGCTCGCGTCGGTTCGCGGCCGAGGACGAGTCGCTGGTGGCGATGTCCGCCGCAGCCGGGCGCGACGCCCTTGCCGCCGCGGACGTCGACGCCGCCGCCATCGACGTGACGCTCGTCGCGACCATGTCGCACACCGCGACCTCACCCCAGGTGGCGACGCGGGTCGCCCACGAGCTCGGTGCGGTGAACGGCCCGGCGATGGACGTCGGTGCCGCGTGCGCCGGCTTCTGCTACTGCCTCGAGCTCGCGGCGTCGCTGATCGCATCGGGCACGGCGGCCCACGTCCTCGTCGTCGGTGCCGAGCGCATGAGCGACATCGTCGACCCGGCCGACCGCTCCACGGCGTTCATCTTCGGCGACGGGGCCGGCGCCGTGGTCGTGGGCCGCTCCGAGGAGCCGGGCATCGGCCCGGTGGCGTGGGGCGCCGACGGCTCGCAGGCCGACCTCATCGTCCAGGCGCCGACCTGGCGCGACGCGGCGTCGTCCGACCAGTTCCCGGGCCTGCGGATGCAGGGACCCGCGGTCTTCCGGTGGGCGACGAGCCGAATGGTCCCGCTCGCCCAGGAGGCGATGGAGCTCGCCGGGGTGAAGGTCGAGCAGCTCGCGGCGTTCGTCCCGCATCAGGCCAACGCCCGCATCACCGACGCGCTCGTGCGTGCCCTCGCGCTCCCCGAGCACATGGCCGTGGCCGACAACGTCGTCGACACCGGCAACACCTCCGCCGCCTCGGTCCCGCTGGCCATGCACGGCCTGCTCGCCGCCGGCCGCGCCGAGCCGGGGGACGGTGCGCTGCTCATGGGGTTCGGCGCGGGGCTCACGTTCGCGGCGCAGGTCGTCCGCCTGCCCGCGGTCCTGGCGTCGCCGACGGGCGCGGTCGCCTGACACAGCCCTGAGGCGGGCGTCATGGGTCGTCACACCATGCCGTACCCGAGATGTGTGTGGCCGGACGACATCGTGCCCGGTGTGGTGCCGGCCATAGCGTCACCGCCGACCGGAGCGACGCTGCTCTCAGGGGCCGGCGTGGGCGTCGTCCCGGCGGGCGGCACCCTGGTGCGCCTGACCCGCCAGATCCCGCACGCCTGGGCGATGCAGCTCCTGCTGCTCGGCGACCTGCTGCTCCCACACGTGGGCGTCGCCGACCGGGCGGTGAGCACGGTGCCCCACCTGCCCTACCTGCCCTACCTGCCCTACGAGGCCGTGCTCGGCGCCGCCGACCACGGCGCCATCACCGCCTTCGTCGACGCGCTGATCGGGCCCGTCGTGGCGTGCGACGTCGCGCGCGGCACCGACCTCGTCGCGACGATGCACCACTACCTCGACGAGCAGTCCAGCCCGACCCGCGCGGCCCGAGCCCTGCGCGTGCCCACGAACACGGTCCTTCAGCGCCGCGAGCGCATCGACGCCCTGCTCGGCGAGGACTGGAAGGAGGGCGACAACCGCTTCCGCGTCAGCCTCGCGGTCCGCCTGCGCCGGATCACCGAGATCGCCGACGAGTAGCGGTCACTCCACCTCGGTGAGGACCTGCTCCAGCGGGCGGCGCGGCGTCGGGCGCAGCGGCTCGCCGAGCGGCTCCGGCCATCCGAGACGTAGCACGCATACCGGCGGTCGGTGCGCCCCGACGAGGTGGCGCAGGCGCTCCCGGGTCTGCGACACCTCGAGGACCTGGGTGATCGGCGTCGACCCCAGGCCCTGCGCGGTGGCCTCGAGCAGCACGGCGCTGAGGGCCTCGCCGGCGCGCAGCACCGACACGGGGCTGTCGTCGACCGCGGTGAGGATCGCCAGCACCGACGCGTCTCGCCGGTCCGCGCCGCCCCGCGGCTGGCGCAGCGTCCCGGACGGGAACCAGCGCAGCATGAGGTCCCGATACGTCGGCGGCGGCCCGTCGAGCCGGGCGTGCGCCGGGATGCCGTCGTGGCCCCCGGCGTAGCGGTGGGTCCAGTGCTCCAGCTCCTCGACGTAGCCCTCCTGCTGGGGCTGCTGCTCCGCGGCCTCGGCCATGGCCTGCGCGACCAGCGTCCGGTGGGTGCCGAACGCGAGGTGGAGCACGCCGCCGTAGGGCCGGGCCGCATTGTCGAGGGACTGGAGGACGGTGGTGGGCACCGAGCGTCCGGAGAACCGCCGACGGTCGGTGTGGCGCCGATCGATGGCGGCCGCGTGGCGACGGACCCACGGGTCGGGCGCCCCGGTCGCCGGGCGGATGCGCACGCGGGCGAGCGGCCGCCCGGAGGAGTCGTCGGGCTGGTGGCGCACGTTCGCCTGCCAGCCCCGGTCGGCGAGGGCGACCCGCAGATGGTGCAGCGCGCACCCGCAGCCGAGCAGGACCCCGTGGCCCCGTTCGTCGGTGAAGCGCAGCCGCCGGGTCCGGTCGACGAACAGGTCGAGGCGGTCGGGGCCGAGGACCCAGCGCCACGGCTGGGCGTTGTGCTCCGACGGGGCACGCAGCGCGCGAGCGAGAGCGTCGCGCAGCACCTCGCGCTCGGTCATGGTCTGCATGTCCCGAGTCCAGCCCCGTCGACGGGCGCGGGCGAGGGCCGGAGGTCACGTCCGTCGCGCCGGACGTCCCTGTCGGACTCGGTCCTGTCCGTTTCGTCGGTCCGGGCGGCCGTCGGCGATGTCCTCGCGGACGACGTGGGGCGGCGCGAACGTCGGCAGGTCCCGGATGGCGGTCACGGGTCGACCTCCACGACGAGGGCGGCGCCGGTGTCGCCGGCGGCGCATCCGGTGAACAGGCCGCGCCCGCGCACCGGCACCCGCGCACCCGCACCCGCGTCCGCGTCGTCGCGCGTGAAGCCGGACTCGGCGGCGACGGTCTCGCCGGTACCGGGGTCGCGGGCGAACGCGTCGAGCACCCAGTGCGACGTCACCGGCGCGCCGCCCTGCCGTGACGGCGCCGGCCACGACAGCGTCGGCCCGTTGCTCGTGCGGTCGGTGGCGACGACGAGCTGGGGACCGTGGGTCAGCGACCGTCCTTTCGGTGACCGGGTCGTCGGGCCCGCGAGCACGATCCCGTCCACGCCGGCGTCGAGGAAGGCCTTGACCGGTTCGAGGTCCGCACACAGCACCGCGCCGGTCCTCCCCGGCCCGGTCCCCGCGTGAGCGCGACCCCATGTGAGCACTTTCCGGGGTGATAGCCCCGGAAAGTGCTCACATGGGGGCGGTCAGAGCAGGGGCCCGGGCGGGCCGTGGCGAGCGCGTAGACGGGCGTAGGCGTCGTCGATCGGCGCGAGCACGGCGTACCCCCGGGCGAGACGCCCGCGCACGAGGTGCAGCGGGAAGGACAGCCCGTGGACCGCGTGACGCCCGTTCACCAGCAGGGTGGTGACGGCGACCGCCGCGAGCGGGGTGCCGACCACCGCCAGGGCGACGAGCAGGAACATCCTTGCCGCCACGGGACCGACGTCGCGGGCGACGTCGAGGAGATCGACCCGGAGCTCGACGACCGTGCGTACGAGGTCCTGGTCAACGTCGCCCTCGTCAGCAAGCATCGCGACGTCTTCCTCGCCTTCGAGGAGCACGTCTCCGCGTTCGAGGAGGTCGTCGAGCTGCGCCGCATGTTCGGGCTGCCCGACTACTTCGTGCGGGTGGCGACACGCGACCTCGAGGCGTACGAGTCCTTCATGACGGAGCAGCTCGGCCGGGCGAACTGCCCGACGATGAAGACGATCAAATGAGGAGCGGCCCCATGGCCACGTTGGACACCGAGGAACAGGCTGTCGTCGACATCGTCCGCGAGTTCGTGGACCGCGAGGTCAGACCCCAGGTCAACGAGCTGGAGCACGCGAACACCTACCCGGAGAAGTTCATCGAGCAGATGAAACAGCTCGGGATCTACGGGCTGGCGATCCCCGAACCGTGGGGCGAGGCGCCGGTGTCGATGCCCTGCTACGCGCTGGTCGATGCCCTGCTACGCGCTGGTCACCGCCGAGCTCGCCCGTGGCTGGATGAGCCTGGCCGGCGCGATGGGCGGGCACACCGTGGTCGCGAAGCTGCTCGTCGAGTTCGGCACCCGCTCCCAGCAGGACCGCTACCTGCCGCGGATGGCCACCGGCGAGCTGCGCGCCACCATGGCGCTCACCGAGCCCGGCGGGGGCTCGGACCTGCAGGCCATGACCACCACCGCCCGCCCGTCCCCCGACGGCGATGGCTATGTGGTCAGCGGGTCCAAGACGTGGATCTCCAACGCGCGCCGCTCCGGGCTGATCGCGCTGCTGTGCAAGACCGACCCGTCCGCCGAGCCGGCGCACCGCGGCGTGTCGATCCTGCTCGTCGAGCACGGCCCGGGCCTGGAGGTCTCGAAGGATCTGGCGAAGCTGGGCTACAAGGGCGTCGAGACCTGCGAGCTGACGTTCACCGACATGCCCGTGCCCGCCGACGCGCTGCTGGGCGGGGTCGAGGGCCGCGGCTTCACGCAGATGATGAAGGGCCTCGAGACCGGCCGCATCCAGGTCGCCGCCCGCGCGCTGGGGGTGGCCACCGCCGCGTTCGACGACGCGCTGCGCTACGCCCAGGAGCGCGAGGCGTTCGGCCAGCCGATCTGGGCGCACCAGGCGATCGGGCACTACCTGGCCGACATGGCCACCAAGATCACCGCCGCCCGGCAGCTGATCCTGCACGCCGCCGAGCGTTACGACGCCGGGCAGCGCAGCGACATGGAGGCGGGGATGGCGAAGCTGTTCGCCTCCGAGATCGCGATGGAGGTCGCGCTGAACGCGGTGCGCATCCACGGCGGCTACGGCTACTCCACCGAGTACGACGTCGAGCGCTACTTCCGCGACGCCCCGCTGATGATCGTCGGTGAGGGCACCAACGAGATCCAGCGCAACGTCATCGCCTCCCAGCTGGTCAAACGCGGCGGCCTCGACCGCTGGTGACGCCGCCTACGTGACCGCGGTGACGACCGCGGCCGCGCTCGCCGCGGTCGGGCCCGCGGCGATCTGGACGACCGCGTCGTCCACCGCCACGGCACCCCAAGTGGCCCTGCTGGAGCAACGGCAGCGTGCCGCTCGCCGAGATCAGGCTCCGTGGCGGTGTCGAGCGAAACCGCCCTCGGAGTCGATGACCTGGCCGGTGATCCAGTACGCCTCGTCGGTGCAGAGCCACGCGATCAGTCGGGCCGGGTCGTCGGGCTCCCCGAAGCGGCCGAACGGGAACATCTCGGCCATCGCGGAGAACGCCTCCTCTCCCAGGTAGCCGGTGTCCACCGGGCCAGGGTTCACGGTGTTGACGCGGATTCGGCGGTCGGCGAGCTGGTCGGCGAGGGTGAGCGTGACGCCGGCGACAGCGGCCTTCGCCGCCGCGTAGGCGACCTCGCCGGGCATCGGTCCTTGTGCCTGCCCGGAGGTCATCATCACGACCGCGCCGCCGGGGCGGGTGTCGTCGTGGGCGTTCGCCCAGGCCTGCGCGAGCAGGATCGACGCGCGTGCGTCGACTGCCCAGTGCTGGTCCAGCTCCGCGTCGAGGCCGCCGAGCGGGCCGTCGGAACCGGAGAGCGCCTGGTTGGCGACGAGCATGTCCAGCGGCCCGGCGAGCTCGCGCGCGGTGTCGACGACACGCTGCGGCCCTGCCGGGTCGGCGAGGTCGGCGTGCACCCCGGCCACGACGGCGCCGGCGACGGCGAGGTGGCCGCGGACCTCGTCGAGAGCGGCGTCGACGTCGTCGGCGCCCCACGCCTGAGACGCGTCGTGCGGGGCGAAGTGGTGGACGACGACGCTCGCGCCGTAGGCCGCGAGCCGGCACGCCGTCGCGTGCCCGATCCCGCCGCGCCGACCACCACCGGTCACGAGCGCGGTGCGGCCGTGCAGGGGCATCCAGTCTCGGTGTAGTGATCCCACGCCCGGCATCTATCGGACGGGCCGGGTTCAACGCGACCGAATAACCAGCGGGCACCGACATCGTCCGTTGAAGGAACCCCACCCGACACTTCCGATCTTGCCCGCGGCCCCACGAGCACCACCTGAGGCACGGGTCGCTGCGAAGAGGTGCACGCCCAGCTGCGTTGAGGCGCCGGCGGCGGTTGGGCCGGTCGCGAGTCGGGCGGTGAGGCCGTCGAGGACGGCGTGGAGTCCGAACTCGAAGCTGTCGTCGCGCACGGCGTCGGGGTCGGCGCTGGACGAACGGCCGGCGAGCCGCAACCACTGACGAGGTCTCCGTCGCATTCCACCGACATCTTGGCGTCGCGTCACAGCAGGGTGCCGGCGCCGGCGGGGACGCCGTAGCGGTCGTCGAGCATCAGCAGGAGCACGTCCTCGACGATCAGCGTCTCGTCGTCCATGCGGCCAGGGGGACACCATGCCGTCGCGGCATGGTCAAGCCCACCGGATCTCGGACTTGAGCCGGCCGCGACGGCATCGTTTGTCCTGTCCTCACCCCGACGCACCGCACCGACGAGAGGACACGACATGAGCGACCTGCTGGCGATCGAGGATCTGTTCGCCCTGCCCGAGAAGGCCCGTCCGGTGATCTCGCCCGACGGCACGCGGCTGGCCTACCTGGCGCCCTGGAAGAACCGGCTCAACGTGTGGGTGCAGGACCTCGGGCCGTCGGGCGACCTGGTGGGCGAGGGCCGGTGCGTCACCGCCGACGAGACCCGCAGCGTCACCCACCACGCCTGGACCGACGATCCGCGGTGGTTGCTCTACACCCAGGACGACGGCGGCGACGAGAACCACCACCTGTTCCGCGTCGACCTTGACGACCCGGACGCGCCGGCCGTCGACCTGACGCCCTACCCCGGAGCGCGGGTGCTGAGCCAGCAGCCGGCCGGGCGTCCGGGGACCGTGCTGCTGCAGATCAACCACCGCCGGCTCGACGAGATGGACGTCGTCGAGGTCGACATCGCCACCGGCGAACTCACCGTGCTCGCGGAGAACCCGGGCATGGCCTGGGTGGTCACCCCGGAGCGCGAGCTGTTCGTGCTCCGGACCACCGAGGACGGCACCCTCGAGCTGGTCCGCTGGAACAGTGGCGAGCCGGAGGTGGTGACGACCCTCGACGGGCTCGACCACCCGCTGGGCGTCGCCCCGTTCGAGCTCAGCGCGGACGGCGGCGGGGTGTGGGTCGGCTCCTTCACCTGGTCCGACCGGATGCGCCTGGCCCGGATCGACCTGGCGACCGGCGAGGAGACCGAGGTCGACGGCCACCCCGAGCACGACCTCGACGCCATGCGCCGGGCCGTGCTCCAGACCGAGTCGCCGCTGATCCGCGACCGGCGCACCGGCGAGCTCCTCGGGGTGCGCTACCTCGGCGAGCAGCAGGTGATCCGCCCGCACGACCCGCACTTCGCCGCGGTTCTCGCGCGGCTCGAGACGCTGTCCGACGGTAGCGTCGGCGAGCTGTCGCACGACGCCGAGCGCCGGCGCTGGGTGGTGTCGTTCGGCCACGACCGCGAGCCCGGCGTCGCCTGGTTCTACGACCACGCCACCGGGGAGGCCCGCGAGCTGTTCCGGCCGTATCCGCACCTCGACCGCGAGGCGATGGCCCCGATGACGCCGGTGACGGTCCCGGCGCGCGACGGGCGGGCGCTGCCGTCGTACCTGACCTTGCCCGTCGGCGAGGAGCCGACCGGGCTGCCGCTGGTGCTGCTGGTGCACGGCGGGCCGTGGATGCGGGACTCGTGGGGCTTCGACCCGGAGGTGCAGCTGCTGGCGAACCGCGGGTACGCGGTGCTGCAGGTCAACTTCCGGGGGTCGGTGGGCTACGGCCGCGCGCACATGCAGGCCGCGATCGGCGAGTTCGCCGGCGCCATGCACACCGACCTCGTCGACGCCATGACCTGGGCGGTCGAGCAGGGCTACGCCGACCCGCAGCGCGTCGCCATCTCCGGGGGCTCCTACGGCGGGTACGCGGCCCTGGTCGGGGTCACGTTCACCCCGCACCTGTTTGCCGCCGCGGTCGACTACGTCGGGATGTCGGACCTGGTCAACCTCGTGCGCAGCTTCCCGTCGTTCGTGCGCCGGGAGCTCGTGAACAACTTCCACCGCTACGCCGGCGACCCCGACGTGCCCGAGCAGGAGGCCGACATGCGGGCGCGGTCGCCGATCCACCGGGTCGACGCCATCCGCACCCCGCTGCTGGTCGTGCAGGGTGCCAACGACGTCCGCGTCACCCGCGACCAGTCCGACACCGTCGTCGCGTCACTGCGGGAGCGCGGCGTCGACGTCGACTACCTGGTCAGGGACGACGAGGGCCACGGCTTCCTCAACCCGGAGAACCAGATCGAGCTGCACCGGGCCACCGAGCGGTTCCTCGGCCGCCACCTCGGCGGCCGGTCCGAGCAGGGGTGAGCCCTCAGGCCCGGGCGGCGACCTCGCGCGGCCCCTCGGCGGTTCCGTCGAGGCCCCGCGTGAGCGTCTCGGTCATGGCCCAGCTGCTCCCGAGCGAGATCAGCGCGAGCAGGACGGTGAAGCCCGCGACCGCCATGAGGCTGCCCGTCCAGAGCACCAGCAGCCCGCAGATCGCCGGGGCGAGCCCGCCGACGATCGAGGCGAGCTGGTAGCTGAGCGAGGCCCCGCTGTAGCGCAGGTGGGTCGGGAAGAGCTCCGAGAAGTACGCCGACTGCGGCCCGTAGACCGCGCTGCGGCAGGCCTGGACGACCAGCCCGCCGAGGATGAACAGGCCGACGACGCCGGTCTGCACCAGCAGGAAGTAAGGGATCGAGAACAGCGCCAGCAGGCCCATCCCGGCGAGGAACAGCGGGCGGCGCCCGAGCCGGTCGGACAGCAGCCCGAGCAGCAGGATCATCGGGATGTCCGAGGCGGACAGGAACGTGTTCGCCCCGAGGATCGTGCTGCGCTCGTAGCCGAGCTCGGTGGTCGCGTACGAGACGAGCCAGACCGAGCTGATGTAGAAGGTCGCGTTGGTGGCGACGAACGAGCCGGCCGCGAGGAAGATCAGCTTCGGGTGTTCGCGGAGCACCTGGAACACGGGCATCCGGCTCGCCTCGCGCGTCTCCTGGTCGCGCTTGAACACAGGGCTCTCGGCGACCGTGAGCCGGATCCACATCCCGACGCCGATCAGCACCGCGCTCGCGAGGAACGGGATGCGCCAGCCCCAGGACGTGAACGCGGCCTCGCTGACGGTCAGGTCGAGCACCAGGAACGAGCCGGTGCCCAGCACCAGCCCGAGCGGGACGCCGACCTGCGGCCAGCTGCCGTAGAAGCCCCGCCGGTGGTCCGGGGCGTTCTCCACGGCCATGAGCGCGGCGCCGCCCCACTCGCCCCCGACGCCGAAACCCTGCGCGAAGCGCAGGAGCACGAGCAGGACCGGCGCGAGGACCCCGATCGTCGCGTACCCGGGCAGCAGGCCGATCCCGACGGTCGCCACGCCCATGAGCAGCAGCGAGTACACGAGCATCGGCTTGCGCCCGACCCGGTCGCCGAAGTGCGCGAACACCGCGCCGCCGATCGGCCGGGCGATGAACCCGGTGGCGAACGTGCCGAGCGCGGCGATCGTGCCGATCGCGGGGGAGACCGACGGGAAGAAGATCGTGTTGAAGACGAGGGCGGCGGCTGTGCCGTAGATGAAGAAGTCGAACCACTCGATCGTCGTCCCCACCAGGCTCGCGGCGGCGACACGGCGGGGGACGCGCAGGGACGCGCTGGCCATGGCGGGCTCCTCGTCATCGGGGTCCTGTCATGGAACGGTGCGCCGCGGAATCCGGTCAAGCCATGACAAAGGAGTCGCCGCAGAACTGGGCCGACAGCACCACGTGACCGGCCGGTCACCGTGCGGTGTGCACAGCGCGGCGGCGCGGGCGACGGCGAGGCCCTCCGGACCGGCTGGGGGCGATGCGACCGGGACGGCTCCTGCGCGTCCCACTCCGGGGGAGCACGCGCACGCGGCCCTCCCCGGTCGCCGCCGCAGCGGTCCCCGCGACGACGTCGTCCGCATCCCGCTCAGCGGGCCCTCCGCGCCGGTCCGGCGCATCGTCGCGGTGATGCGCGCCGGTGCCGCCGACCAGCCGACCATCGCGCACGCACTGGCGTCGATCACCGGGACGGCGGCGCGGATGCTGGAGGAGCGACGGCGGTGAACCGCACCCGCACCCCGGGCTGGAGCTCGTGGCGGACCTCGACGAAGCCGGCGGCCCGGAGCCGGTCGTCGAGGGTGCCCGCGTCGAGGACGGTCATGGTGTCGGCGACGTGCAGCAGGCGGAAGGCCAGGCTCGACTGACTGTCCACGCCCCGGAACGTCCCGCCGGGACGCAGCACCCGGCGGGCCTCGGCGAACAGCGCGTCCTGGGCGGCGACCGTCGGCACGTGGTGGAGCATCGTGAAGCACACGACGGCGGAGAACCGCCCGTCGGGGAACGGCAGCGCGGCACCGTCGCCGTGCACGATCTCCACACGCTCGCCGAACTCGGCGCGCAGGCCGTCGACGGACGCTTCGTCGATCTCGACGGCGGTCAGTCGCCGCGCCCGGGGCGCGATCACGCGGGTGGTCGCACCGAACCCGGGGCCGATCTCGAGGACGTCGTCGAGGTCGAGGTCGTCGAGCGCGGCGGGGAGACGCGTCGCGACGCCGTCCGCCCAGCGGCGGGAGCTGCAGAGCCTGCGGTGCAGGAGGTTCATCGGCATGGATCGACGCTAGGAGCGGCGCCCGGACGGCCGCGATCCGCGACGAGGCCGGATCGTGTCGCGTGGGGGCCATATCGTGTCCGTCGTGCTGACCGACCCGAGCGCCGCGATCGCCGTGGCCTCCTGGCCGCTGTCGGCGGGCTTCTGGTTCCCGGAGCACACCCACGACGGCCACCACCAGCTCAACTGGGCGATCGGTGGCGTCCTCGGTGTCGCGGTGGGCGAGCGGTCGTGGATCCTGCCGCCGACCCTTGCACTGTGGCTGCCGGCCGGGGTGGCGCACCGCACCGGGGCGACCCGCGACGCGACGATGCGCAGCCTGCTGCTCTCGGCGCGCCTGCCCGACCTCGGCGCGGGCGAGCCGGTCCCGGTCGCCGTCGACGGACTGCTGCTCGCGCTCGCGACGCACCTCGAGCGCCACGACCTCGCCGAGGACGCCCGGACGCGTGCCGAGGGCGTCGTGCTCGACGCGCTGCGCCCGCTGCCCACCCGCCCCGTGGAGGTCCCGGAGCCGACGGACCCGCGGTGCCGCGCGGTCGCCGACCTCCTGCACGCCGATCCGTCCGACGACCGGGGTCTCGCGGCGCTCGCGTCGGTGGTCGGGAGCAGCCGCCGGACACTGTCGCGGCTCTTCGTGCAGGACACCGGCCTGTCCTTCGAGCGCTGGCGCCGCCACCTGCGCATCCGGGCGGCCCTGCCGATGCTCGCCGAGGGGCGCCCGGTCGAGGCGGTGTCGCGCGCGGTCGGCTACACGACGCCGAGCGCGTTCCTCGCCGCCTTCCGCGGTGTCGTCGGCACGAGCCCGTCACGGTATCTCGGACGGCGGGACTGAGTGCTCGTCACCCGCGGCGCTGCTCAGCGGTGTCGCCGCGTCGTCCGGGAGCGCCTCGCCGCGCGCTGATCGGGTCAGGCTGCGGGATCCAGACGCACGGCGACCGTCACCCGGCCGTCGTCGTCCCGGCGGGCCACCCCGTGGCCGGGGCGGTCGACTCCGTCGAGGCGCACCGCGAGCGGGGCGCCGTCGCCGGTGAAGTTGCGCCACCAGCTCTTCCGGTCGGGGAACTCGACGCCGATGGTGACGTCGTCGCCGTCGCGCCGGTACCCGACGGGGAGCGTGAACCGGCGCCCGGAGCGCCGGCCGGTGTAGGTCACGACCGTCATCCAGCCGCTGACCAGCGATCCCCAGCGCGGCGACGCGACCAGCGGTCGGACCAGGGCGTTCACGGCCGCCGCGGCGGTCTGGAGCAGGCTCACCTCGTGAGGCTACGCCGGACGATCAGGGGTCGCCCCCCGGGATGTCCCGCCGCGCCGCCGCGCGGGCCGCGGCGACGATGTCGACGGGGTCGTTCGTGATCGTCGCGGCGTGCCGGGCGACCCTGAACCTCCTCGTGGTGTTCGACGGACTCGTCGTCACCGTCGCCCTCCCGGCGAGGCAGCGGGCGCTGGGGATCGACGCGTCGGCGACGGCGTGGGTGATCACCGCCGATCGCGAGCCTCGCGCGGGGCGGCGGCATCCCGACCGTCGCGGGGTTCCCGACCTACGGCGGCGGGCCCCGCGAGGCCTACCTCCCGACGTCGATCCCGCTGCTCGTCGCCTTCGGCGTGGTCTGCGTGCTGCAGGTCCTAGCCCGGGGTGCAGGGGTGGCGGCGACGGTCGTCGGGGGCCGTGCTCGCGCTCGTCTCGGCGGCCCTGGGCGCGGTCTTCTGGTGGGGGTTCGCGCTGCCGGTGGGGCCGGTGCTCGGGGTGATCGCCGTCGTCGGGGTGCTCGCCGGCGTGCCGGGGCTTCTCGCCCGGCCTCACGAACTCCGCGGTCATCGGCGCTCTTGTCAGCGCAGGCGGGGGAGGACCTCGTCCGCGAGCAGACCCAGTGTGCGCTCGCGGTCGCCGGGCTCGGAAGCAGGCGCGACGACGACCGACCCGGCGCCCGCGTCGCGGTACTCCGCGATCCGCGCCGCGACCTGCTCGGGCGTGCCGTGGGGGACGCAGGCGTCGACGATCCGCTCCATGTCCTGGCCGTAGGTCGCCGCGAGGACATCGAGCGCGCGCCGGCGGGCGACGGCGGGATCGTGGTCGACGGCGGTCCAGGCGAAGTAGGCGCCGGTGACGTCGGCGGGGTCCCGGCCGCGGCGTTCCGCCTCCTCGCGGGCGGTGCGCAGGCCGCGCGCGACGCGGTCGGGGCTGCCGAGGTAGGGCATCCAGATGTCGCCGGCGCGCCCGGCGCGGCGCATCGAGGCCTCGGAGCGCCCGCCGACCCACACCGGCGGGCGGGGTCGTTGCAGGGGCAGCGGGTCGAGGGTCGCGGGAGTGCCCTCGACGTCGATCGTCTCGCCGGCGAACAGCCGGGTGACCACGTCGAGCCCCTCGTCGGTCCGTTTGCCGCGCTCGCGCACGGGCACGCCGCACGCGGCGAACTCCACCGGGTTCTCGCCGCCCACGCCGACGCCGAGCTCGAAGCGCCCGCTCGAGACGCGGTCGAGGGTCGCCGCCATCTTCGCGGCGAGCGGCGCAGGGTAGAGCGGCAGCAGGGTGACGGCGCTGAGCAGGCGCACGCGGCTCGTCACCGACGCCGCGGCCGCGAGCGTGACGAACGCGTTGGGCGTGGGGCTGCCGAACAGGACGTGCTCGCCGCTCGCGACGATGTCGAAGCCCTGCTCCTCGGCGCGGCGCGCCGTCGCGGGCACCTCGGCCGGGTCGTCGGTCGGGGGCAGGACGAGCCCGACCCTCACGCGCCCGCCCCCGCCCGCGAGAGCACCGCTGCCGCCATGCGCAGGTGCACGTCGTCGACCATCTCGCCGTCGACGACGCCTACTCCGGAGCGACCGGCCTCGACGACCAGCCGGGCGTGGGCGATCTCGTCGTCGGTCGGCGTGAACGCCTCGTGGGCGAGCGCCACCTGCGAGGGGTGGATGCAGATCTTGCCGTCGTAGCCGAGATCCCGGCCGGCGGCGGCGTCGGCGCGGAACGCGTCGGCGTCGTGCGCGGCCACCACGGCCTGGTCGAGGAGCCCGACGCCTGCCAGCGCGCCCGCGAGCACCACCTCGCTGCGCGCGTGCAGCACCTCGAGGCTTCCGGGGGTGCGACGTCCGCCGACCGAGGCGATGTAGTCCTCGGCGCCGAAGTACGCGGCGAGCAGACCGCTCATCAGCTCGCGGCACCGCGCGACGCCCCGCGCGCTCTCCAGCCCACCGATCACCGGCAGGTCGAGCCGCGAGCGCAGGTCCGCGAGCTGCTCGGGCGACTCGAGCTTGGGCAGGACGACCCCGTGCGCCGCCGACTCCGCGACCGCCGCGACGTCGTCGGCGTACCAGGGCGTCGTCGGCCCGTTGACGCGGACGAACACCAGCGAGGCGGAGCCGGGGGCCAGCTCCGCGACGGCCGTCACCGTCGCCTCGCGCGCGGTGTCCTTGTCGCCGGCCGCGACGGCGTCCTCGAGGTCGACGGCCACCGCGTCGGGAGCCCAGCGCGGCACCTTGGCGACCATGTCGGGGCGCGCGCCGGGCACGAACAACAGGCTCCGCGGCACCCTCACGCGGGCCTCCGGTGCATCAGGCCGGTCCGCTGGCAGGTGCACACCACCTCGTCGCGCTGGTTGCGGGCGCGATGGGCGAACACCACGATCCCCGCGTCCGGGCGCTTCCTCGACTCCCGTGCCGACACGATCTCCGTCTCCACCCGCACGGTGTCACCGTGGAACACCGGCGCCGGGAACGCCACCTCGTCGAGCCCGAGCTGCGCGACGATCGTGCCGAGCGTCAGCTCCGGCACCGACAGCCCGACGACGAGCGCCAGCGTGAACATGCTGTTGACCAGGGGTCGGCCGAACTCCGTCGTCGCCGCGTAGGCGTGGTCGAGGTGCAGCGGCGCCGGGTTCATGGTCATCGTGGTGAACAGCACGTTGTCGGTCTCGGTGACCGTGCGCCGGGTGGCGTGCTCGACGACCAGGCCCTCGGTGAGATCCTCGAACCAGAGGCCGCTCACCGGGAGGCCACCGCCGCCGACAGCGTCTCCAGGCTGCCCGGGTCCTCCAGCGCGCTGGTGTCGCTGCGTGTCTCGCCGTGCAGGATCACCTCGCGCATCAGGCGCCGCATGATCTTGCCGGTGCGGGTCTTGGGCATCGCCGCGGTGACGATCACGCGGTCCGGCCGGGCGATGCCGCCGATGGTGTCCGCGACGAGCGCGCGCACCTCGTCGGGCACCTCGTCGGCCCCGCCGTCAGCACCGCCGTCAGCACCGCCGTCAGCACCGCCGCCGGTGACGGTCACGAACGCGATCGGCACGGTGCCCTTGGTGGCGTCCGGGATCCCGACGACGGCGGCCTCGACCACGCGCGGGTGGGTCGTCACGACCGCCTCGATCTCCATGGTCGACAGCCGGTGGGCGGCGACGTTGATGACGTCGTCGGCGCGCCCGAGCACCCAGAGGTGCCCGTCGGTGTCGACCACCGCCTCGTCGTTGGTGGCGTAGCGGCCGGGGAAGCGCCCGAAGTAGGTGCTCAGGTAGCGCTCGTGGTCGTCCCACACGGTGCGCGCGAGCGTGGGGAACGGGCGGGTCATGACGAGGTTGCCCTTGACTCCCGCCGGGACCTCCGCGCCGTCGGAGTCGACGACCGCGAACGCGTGCCCGGGCACCGGCGTGCCGACCGAGCCGGCCTTGAGGTCGTCGACGCCGGTCACGGGGTAGGTCCACGTCGACCCGGTCTCGGTCTGCCCGTAGGCGTTGACGATCGGGACGTCGTAGGTCTCGGTGGCCCAGGTGAAGGTCTCGCCGTCGAGCGGCTCGCCCTGCACGGTGATCAGCGCGAGGCGGGGGAGCGGGTGCTCCGCGGCGAGGTCTGGATCCGAGGTGCCGAACTTGCGCAGCATCCGCAGCACCGTCGGCGCGCACAGGACCTGGGTGACGCCGTGCCGCGCGCAGATGTCGTAGAACCGCGACGGCCCCGGGGTGTCCAGTGCGCCCTCGTAGCAGGCGATCGTCGAGCCGTGCGCGAGCCCGCCGATCACGGCCTGGATCGGGAAGGTCAGCCAGCCGATGTCCGCGGCGACCCAGTAGACGTCGCCGTCGACGGGGCCGGCCTGCCAGTGGACGTTCGCCCACGTCCCGAGCAGGAAGCCGCCGACCGAGTGCACGACGCCCTTGGGGCGGGACTCGGTGCCGCTGGTGAAGATCAGGAACGCCGGCTCGTTGGGGTCGAGGGGCACGGTCGGCGCGCCCTCGGGGTGCGCGGCGAGCAGCGCGGCGTAGGAGACCTCGCCGGGCGCCGGCGCAACGCCCCGCTGCGTGCGGTCGACGACCACGACGCTCTCGACGGTCGGCGCGTCCGGCAGCGCGGCGCGCAGGGTCTCGAGCAGCTCGACGGGCTTCCCGCGCCGGTAGATCGCGTCGGCGACGACCACGGCCTTCGCCCGCGCCGCCGAGAGCCGCGAGGCGACGGCGTCGCGCCCGAACCCGGAGAACAGCACCGTGTAGATCGCGCCGATCCTGTTGCAGGCGTGGATCGCGGTGAACGCCTCGACGAGGTTGGGCATGTAGACCGCGACGACGTCGCCGTGGCCGATCCCCAGCGACGCCAGCCCGCCGGCCAGCCGGTTCACCTCGTCGGCGAGCTCCGCGTAGGTCAGCGTGCGCGTGTCGCCGGGCTCGCCCTCCCAGACCACCGCGGGCCGGTCCGGGGCCGACTCCGCCCAGCGGTCGACGCAGTTGTCGGCGACGTTGATGCGCCCGCCCTCGAAGTACCGGAAGTCGCCCAGCTCGCCCGAGCGCACCGTCTGCCACGGGGTGAGCCACCGGTGCTTGTCGGCCACCCACGCCCAGTACTGGTCGGGGTCGCGGTCGTGCAGTGCGCGGGCCTCGGCGAGCTCCGCGGTCCGCTCCGGGGAGCGCCACCGCTCGTCGAGGGACTGCAGCGGCGCGGAGATCAGGGCAGCGAGGGTGTCGCGGTCGTCCATGGCCGGTTCTCCTCCAGGGATCACACGGGGCTGACGGGGTGGTGACGACGTCCGCGGGTGCGGGTCCAGCCGTCGGCGTGCCGCAGGCGCGTGACGAGCTCGCCACGCAGCTCCTCACCGGGCACGACGGCGTCGACGACGAGCTCGTCGCCCATGCGCAGCAGGTTGATCTCGGCGCGGTGCTCCTCGACGCGCGCCGCGACGAAGGCCTCCCGCTCGTCCGGGTCGGCGATCTCTGCGATCTTGCCGGCGTACACCGCGTTGACCGAGGCCTCCGGACCCATGGCGCCGATGAACGCGCTGGGCAGCGCGAGCGTGGCGCGCGGCTCGAAGCCGGGGGCGCACATCGCGTAGAAGCCCGCGGCGTAGGCCTTGCGCAGGACGATCGAGAACTTCGGGACCTCGGCCGACGACATCGCCGTGATCATCTTGGCGCCGTGGCGGATGATGCCCTGGCGCTCGACGGCGACGCCGACCATGAAGCCGGGCACGTCCTGCAGGAACAACAGCGGGACGTCGAACGCGTCGCACAGGCTGATGAACCGGGCGGCCTTGTCGGCCGAGTCGACGTGGATCGCCCCGCTGCGCACCCGCGGCTGGTTGGCGACGAGCCCGACGACCCGACCCTCCAGCCGGGCGAAGCCGACGACGATCTCGGGCGCCCAGTCGGGCTTGATCTCGAAGAACGAGCCGCCGTCGACGAGCCGGTCGATCACCGCGGTGACGTCGTAGCCGACGGTCGGGTCCTCGGGCACGAGGCCGTCCCAGCCGGCGGCCTCGGGCTCGCGTGGCTCGGCGACGGGCGGCGGCGCGCCGAAGTGCGCGGGGAGGTACGAGAACAGCAGGCGCGCGGCGGCGATCGCCTGCCAGTCCTCGTCGAACACCGCGTCGCCGCACCCGGAGACCTCGGCGTGCATCCGCGCGCCGCCCATCTCCTCGGCGGTGGTGCGCTCGCCGGTGACCTTCTCGGCCACGCGCGGCGACGCGAGGTACATCGAGGCGTTCCCGTCGACCATCCCGACCCAGTCGGTGAACGCCGGCATGTAGGCCCCGCCGGCGGCCGACGGGCCGTGCAGGCAGCAGATCTGGGGCACGCGCCCGGAGAGCGCGACCTGCAGGTGGAAGATCTTCGAGGCGCCGCGGCGGCCGGGGAAGAAGCCCATCTGCTCGGTGAGTCGCCCGCCCGCGGAGTCGACGAGGTAGAACACCGGCAGCAGGTCGCGGTCGGCGCGCTCGAGGATGCGGATCTGCTTCTCGCACGTCCGCTCGCCCCACGAGCCGGCCTTGACGCCGAAGTCGTGGGCGATCACCGCGACCGGACGGCCCTCGACCGTCCCGACGCCGGTGACGACGCCGTCGGCCGGCATCCCGGGCCGGGAGGCCGAGGCAAGGACGCCGTCCTCGACGAAGCTGCCGGGGTCGAGCAGCACGTCGAGCCGCTCGCGCACGCCGAGCTTGTCCGGCCACCGGCCGGTGTCCCCACCTTCCCGGGCGCGGGCCGCGGCCGCGAGGACGTCCTCCCCCGAGGGAGGTGCCGGCGCCCCGGGGGGATGAGGCGCCGACACCTCCCACGCGGGAGGTACGCCGTTCGCGGCCGCTGTGTCCGTCACGGGAGACGGAGCTCGTCGGAGCTCGACCCTGGTCGGGGTGCCAGCCGCTTCGCGAGGATCTCGAGCTGGATCTCGTCGGTGCCGCCGCCGATGCGCAGGATGCGCACGTCGCGGTGGTGACGCGCGATCGGCGTCTCCTCGAGGTAGCCGGCGCCGCCGTAGAGCTGCACGGCCTCGTCGACGATCCACGCCGCCGCCTTGGCCGCGAAGTACTTCGCCGACGCCACCGACCGGTCGGCCTCGGGGTGGCCGCGGTCGAGCCGGTCGGCCGCCTTGTAGGTCATGACGCGAGCCGCCTCGAGCTCGATCTCCATCGCGGCGAGGCGGTGGCGGATCGCCTGGCGGGCGGTCAGCGGCTCGCCCGCCACCTCGCGCCCGCGGACGTACTCGGTGACGGCGTCGAGCGCCTCGCCGGCGTGCCCGAGTCCCATCGCGGCCAGCGCGACCCGCTCGAGCTGGAACGCCGCCATGATCTGGTGGAAGCCGCGGTCCTCGACGCCCAGCACGGCGTCCTCGCCGAGCGCGACGCCGTCGAGCACGACCTCGCGGGTGTCCGACGAGTGCCAGCCCATCTTCGACAGCGGGGCACCCAGCGACAGCCCGGGCGTGCCGGCGGGCACCACGAACGTCGTGATGCCGCGGTGGCCGCCGCCGGGGTCGGTCCTGGCGCCGACCACCAGCACGTCGGCGAGACCGGCGTTGGTGATGTACATCTTCCGGCCGTCGAGCACCCAGCCCGCGTCGGTACGGCGGGCGCGCGTGGTGATGCCCGCGACGTCGGACCCGGCGCCGGGCTCGGTGACGGCGATGGCGGCGATCGCGTCGCCGGCGGCCAGGCGCGCGACCCACTGCTCGCGCTGCTCCGGGGTGCCGTGGCGCACGATGTGCGGCGCGGCCATGTAGGCGCTGACGAGCGCGCTGACGGCGATGCCGCCGCAGGCCCGCGAGAGCTCCTCGGCCAGCACGGCGACCGCGGTGGCCTCGCCGCCCTCGCCCGCGGACCCGCCGTACTCCTCGGGGGTCAGCAGGCCGAGCAGGCCCGCGTCGCCGAGCTCCTTCCACAGGCGCTCCGGCGGGCGTCCCGCGCGCTCGGCCTCCGCCACGACGGGGCGGACGCGCTGGTCGGTGAAGGCCCGGCAGGTCTCCCGGAAGTCCTCGTGGACCTCGCCGAGGTCGTACGACACCCGCGCCCTCCTTGCTTCGACCGACCGGTCGGGCGAAAGTACCCCACATCACAGAGGTTCGGTCAAGGCACGCGAGGGGACGCGATGGCGACACGGGGGACCGGCGCAGGGTCGGCGATGGGCAGCCGCGCCGACGAGCAGCGCCAGCGGATCCTGACCGCCGCCGTAGCGGTCTTCAGCAGGCGCGGGTACCGCGCGGCCTCGATGAACGACGTGGCGGCGCAGGTCGGGCTCTCGAAACCGACGCTCTACCACTACGTGCGCACCAAGCAGGACCTGCTCGTCGCCGTCTACGAGGAGGTCCTCGACGAGAGCCTGCGCAGCGCCCAGAAGATCGTCGCCGGGGCGCCGTCGACGCGGGAGGCGGTGCGCGCGCTGATCGTCGAGCGCGTCCGCTACACCTGCGAGCACCGGGACCTGCTGACGATCTGCTTTCACGAGGAGTCGGCGCTGCCCGTGGAGCTCGCCGAACCGATCCTCGAGCGTCGCCGGGTGTTCGAGCGGGTGGTGCGCGACGCCGTCGAGGCCCACCTGCACGCGACCGGACGGACCCTGCCCATGTCGGTCGGGACCTACGTCAACACCTGCCTCGGCGCCGCCAACTGGACCTACAAGTGGTTCGACCCCGCCGGCCCCCGGTCGGCGCGCGAGCTGGGCGAGGACGTCGCCGCGGTGCTGATCGGGATCCTCGACGCCTGAGGTGGGACCGGCCCATGTCGCTCACGGAGACCGAGGTCGGATCTCGTCGAAGACGGGTGCGCGCTTCTCGAAGCCCGCGGTGACGGCCTCGACCTGGTTCGGGCTGCCGATCAGTGCGCCGATCTCGGTCTGCTCGGCGGCGAAGCCGGTGGCGAGGTCGACCCGGCCCGCGCTGTCGAGCAGACGCTTGGCCGCGCGGACGGCGTGCGGACTGCGGCCGGCGATCTCGCGGGCGAGGGCGAGCGCCGCCTCGCGGGGCGCGGGGTCGGTGCGCGTGCAGAGGCCGAGCTCGGCGGCCTCGGTGCCGCTCACGACGCGCGCGGTCAGCGTGAGCTCCTTGGCGACGTCCCGCCCGACGAGCTCGGGGAGCACCTGGGTCCCGGTCATGTCCGGGACCAGGCCCCACTTCACCTCCATGACCGACAGCTTCGCGTCCGGGGCGACGATGCGGATGTCGGCGCCGAGCGCGATCTGCAGCCCGCCGCCCAGCGCGTTGCCCTGGATCGCGGCGATCACCGGGACCTCCAGCTCCACCCACACCCACGCCGCCCGCTGGCCCGTGGCCCGCGCCGGCCCGCCCGACGGCGGGAGCTGCGCGGACGCCGACAGCCGCTCCCCGTTCGCCATCGCACGGAACGACCCGAAGTCCAGTCCGGCGCAGAAGTCCGGGCCCTCGCCCGAGAGCACCGCGACCCGCACGCCGGGATCGTTGCGCAGCGCCTCCCCGGCGCCGACGATTCCCTCGAACATCGCGGGGTCCAGGGCGTTGCGCTTCTCCGACCGGGACAACCGCACGTCGGCGACACCGTCGACGACCTCGACCCGGACGCGCTGATCACTCATGCGCGCCAGTCTGGCAGCGCGCTCCCGTTCCGCAGCGAACGTGGTGTTCGCGGCTTCTATGCGCTCGAAGTCCCCGTTGATCATCCGTTGATCATCTCGGCGACGCCCTTCCGCCCCCGCTCCCGCCGCTGGCATGCTCGCTGAACGATCGTTCGCCGAGGAGGTCGGTGTGGACTTCGCTCTGCCCGCGGAGCTGACCCGGCGGCTCGAGGCGCTCGACGAGTTCATCGAGCGGGAGATCCGGCCGCTGGAGGAGCAGGACGACAACCGGCGCTTCTTCGACCACCGGCGCGAGTACGCCCGCACCGACTTCGAGCACGGCGGCGTGCCGCGCGCGGACTGGGAGGAGCTGCTCGGCGAGATGTTCCGCCGGGCCGACACGGCGGGCTGGCTGCGCTACGGGCTGCCGAAGGAGGTCGGCGGGTCCGACGGCACCAACCTCGAGATGGCGGTGATCCGCGAGCATCTCGCCCACCGCGGGCTCGGCCTGCACAACGACCTGCAGAACGAGTCGTCGGTCGTCGGCAACTTCCCGTTCGCGCACATGCTGCTGGCGTTCGGCACCGACGCGCAGCGCGAGGAGTTCCTCGAGCCGATGCTCACGCGCACCGCGCGGCTCGGCTTCGGGCTCACCGAACCCGACCACGGCAGCGACGCCACGTGGATGGAGACGCGCGCGGTCCGCGACGGCGGCGACTGGGTGATCAACGGCGCGAAGCGCTGGAACTCCAACATGCACTCGGCGACCCACGACGTGGTGTTCGCGCGGACCTCCGGCGAGGACGGTGCCGCGCGCGGCATCACCGCGTTCTTCGTCCCCGTGGGCACGCCCGGGTTCTCGGTCGACTTCCACTGGTGGACGCTGAACATGCCCACCGACCACGCCGAGGTGAGCCTGCGCGACGTCCGGGTCCCCGAGGAGGCGGTCTTCGGAGAGGAGGGCGAGGGCCTCGCGGTCGCCCAGACGTTCGTGCACGAGAACCGCATCCGCCAGGCCGCCTCGGGGGTCGGCGCCGGCCAGTTCTGCATCGACCGCAGCGTCTCCCACGCCCGCGAACGACACACGTTCGGCGCGCCGCTCGCGACGCGGCAGGCGATCCAGTGGCCGCTGGTCGAGCTGCAGACCGAGGCCGAGATGCTGCGCGGCCTGGTCCGCAAGACGGCCTGGGAGCTCGACCGCCGCCCGCACACCGAGATCAGCGACCGCGTCTCGATGTGCAACTACCGCGCCAACCGGTTCGTCTGCGACGCCGCCGACCGGGCCATGCAGGTGCACGGCGGACTGGGCTACTCGCGGCACACGCCGTTCGAGCACATCTACCGCCACCATCGCCGCTACCGGATCACCGAGGGCACCGAGGAGATCCAGATGCGCAAGGTCGCGGGCTACCTCTTCGGCTTCGCCGGCCCGAACAAGCGGTGAGCGCCCACGACCTGGGCGCCCGGCTGACGACGCGCCTGGCCGAGATCGCCGGCACCGACGTCACCGTCGAGAACCTGCGCCGCCTCACGGCCGGCGCCAGCCGCGAGACATGGTCGTTCACCGCGGTCGACGCCGCCGGGCGCCGCGACCTCGTGCTGCGCCGCGACCCGCCCGGCGCCGACCGTCCCGACGGCATGGCCCTCGAGGCGGCGGCGATCGGCGCCGCGGCGGTCGCGGGCGTCGCGGTCCCGCCCCTGGTCGACAGCGGCACCGACCCCGCGACGCTCGGCTCGCCCTACCTCGTCACCGCGCACGTCGCCGGCGAGACCCTGGGCCCCCGCATCCTGCGCGACGAGCGCTACGCGAGCGCCCGCGCCGGGCTGACCGCCGAGCTCGGGCGCACGCTCGCCCGCCTCCACACCATCGCGCCCGACGCGGTGCCGGGCCTCGCGCACACCGACCCCGTCGAGGCCCTCCGGGCGACGTGCGACGCGATCGACGAGCCCCTGCCGACCGTGGAGATCGCCCTGCGATGGCTCGACAGGCACCGCCCGGACCCCGTCGCCGACACCGTCGTCCACGGCGACTTCCGCCTCGGCAACCTCATCGTGGACGAGACCGGGCTGGCCGCCGTGCTCGACTGGGAGCTCGTGCACCGCGGCGACCCCCGCGAAGACCTCGGCTGGCTGTGCGTGAAGTGCTGGCGCTTCGGCGCCGCGCCGCCCGTCGCGGGTCTCGGCACCGTCGACGAGCTGCTCGACGGCTACGCCGAGGTCGCCGGGCACCGCCCCGACCCGGAGGCCGTGCGGTGGTGGCAGATCCACCGCACCGCCTGGTGGGCGCTGCACTGTCGGGAGATGGCCGAGCGGCACCTGTCGGGTGCGGTGCCCTCGGTCGAGCTCGCGGCGATCGGGCGCCGGGTCGCCGAGCAGGAGCACGACCTGCTGCTCCTGTTGGGAGCCCCCGCCGGTGACGCCCGCGTCCAGGCCGTCCCGCCCCGCTCCGACCTCCACGGACGCCCCTCCTCGGCCGACCTCGTCGACGCCGTCGCGGCCTTCCTGCGCGAGGACGTCCGGGCGGTCGCCGACGAGCGCGTCGGCTATCTCGCGCGGGTGGCCGCGAACGTCCTCGACGGCGTCGGCCGCGACCTCGCGCTGGGCCCCGACCAGGAGCGCCGCCACCGCCAGCGCTTGGCCGCTCTCGGCCAGCCCGACCAGAAGGGCCTCGCGGCGGCCGTTCGCGCCGGGAAGATCGACGACACCGACCCCGCCCTGCTCGCCGCCGTGCGGGAGGCCGTCACCGACAAGCTCGCCGTCGCCAACCCCCGCTACCTGGAGCAGCCCGGATGAGCGCGATGCGAACGGTGACGAGGGGACGGCGGTTCCCGGACGGCCCGATCGCCCATGGTGAACGGCGGCGGCCCCGTCCGGGCACGGCATCCTCTACTCGCTGGACTGGGACGTCGCCGGGTCTCGACCTGGCGTTCACGGCATAAGGAGACTGCGCATGGCCTGGGACTTCTCGACCGAGCCGGAGTTCGAGGAGCAGCTCGCGTGGATGCGGGCCTTCGTCCGGGACGAGATCCTTCCGCTCGAGACCCTCGACCTCGACGGCCCGGCGCTGAAGCGCGCGACGGTGCCGCTGCAGGAGGAGGTCAAGGCGCGCGGGCTGTGGGCCGCGCACCTGCCCCCGGAGCTGGGTGGGGGCGGGTTCGGCCAGGTCAAGCTCGGGCTGATGCACGAGATCCTCGGGCGCTGCGCGTACGCCCCGGCCGTGTTCGGCAACAACGCCCCGGACTCCGGGAACGCCGAGCTGCTCGCGCTCGGGGCCAACGACGACCAGAAGAAGCGCTGGATGGAGCCGCTGCTCGACGGCGAGCTGCGCAGCGCCTTCTCCATGACCGAGCCGAACGCCGGCGCGGACCCGACGCTGCTCACGACCCGCGCCGAGCGCGTCGGCGACGAGTACGTCGTCAACGGGCACAAGTGGTTCACGTCGAACGGGTCGGTCGCGGACTTCCTCATCCTCATGGCCGTCACCGACCCGGACGCGGCGCCGCGGCGGCGGGCGTCGATGTTCGTCGTGCCGACGGACACGCCCGGCGTGGAGATCCTGCGCGACATCCCGACGATGGAGCATCCCGAGGAGCGCACCGGGCAGCCCGGAGGTCACGCCGAGGTGATCTACCGCGACGTGCGGGTGCCCGTCGAGAACCTCGTCGGCGCCGAGGGTGACGGCTTCCTGCTGGCCCAGAAGCGGCTGGGGCCCGGGCGCATCCACCACTGCATGCGCTGGCTCGGGCAGTCCCAGCGTGCCTTCGACATGCTCTGCGAGCGGGCGGTCTCGCGGTACACCCACGGCTCGGTGCTCGCCGAGAAGCAGATGGTGCAGGACTGGATCGCGACCTCGACCGCCGAGATGACCGCCGCGCGGCTGATGACGCTGCAGGCCGCCTGGAAGATGGACCAGGGCGGCACCGAGGCGGCGCTCACCGACATCGCGATGATCAAATTCTACGGCGCGACCGTGCTCTACAACGTCATCGACCGCGCGATCCAGGTGCACGGCTCGCTGGGCTTCACCACCGACCTGCCGCTCGAGGGGATGTACCGCCACGCCCGCGCCGCGCGCATCTACGACGGCCCGGACGAGGTCCACAAGGTCACCGTCGCCCGCCGCGTGCTGCGCGACTACGAGCCCCGCGACGTGCCCACCGAGCACGTGCCGACGCGCCGCGAGGAGGCGCGCCGGAAGTTCGCCCACCTGCTGGACGCGGCCGCCGTCGGCCGCTAGAAGTTGTCTCCAACCGATCGAAGGAGAACCCGGCGATGATCGCTGTGGGAGAGAAGATCCCCGACGTGCCGTTGACGACGGTCGATGCCGCAGGGAGCACCGAGTCGGTGCGCTCCGGCGAGCTCTTCGCGACGGGCCGGACCGTGCTGTTCGGCGTGCCCGCCGCCTTCAGCCCGACCTGTAGCGACGCGCACCTCCCGGGCTTCGTGGCCAAGGCCGGCGAGATCTCCGGCAAGGGCGTCGACCGCATCGTGTGCACCGCGGTCAACGACCCGTTCGTGATGGCCGCCTGGGCGAAGGACCAGGCCGTCGAGGGCGTCGTGATGCTCGCCGACGGCGGCGCGCTGTTCGCCAAGGCGATCGGGCTGGACATGGACGCCACCGACTTCGGTCTCGGGGTCCGGTCGCAGCGCTACGCGTCGATCATCGACGCCGGCGTCCTCACCTGGATCGACGTCGAGGCCGCGCCGCCGGACCACGAGAAGACCACCGCCGACGTGGTGCTGAGCAAGCTCTGAGATCCGTCTCAGCCCCGGTGGTCCACGATCCGCAGGGCGATCGCCGTGTACCGATCGACCAGGTCGGGCACGGCGAGCCCGCGGTCGGGCTCGTACCCGGGCTCGTACCCGGGCTCGTACCACTGGGCGATCGCGTTGCAGGCGGCGACGACCGCGCGGCGGGCGTCGTCGGGGTGCTCGCAGCGGAAGGCCCCGCGGGCGACGCCGTCCTCGACGATGTCGGCCCAGAGGCGTGTCGCGGCCGCGCGCAGACCGTCGAGACGCTCGCGGTTGCCGGGCTCGAGGTTGCGCCACTCCGCGGCCGCGATCGTGCTCTCCACCTGCCGGCTGACCCGGTACTCGACGGTCGCGCGCACGAGCGCGCCGAGCCGCGCGGCCGGGTCGTCGCCGGCGTCGTGCAGCGCCTCGTCGCAGCGGCGGAAGTACTCCTCGGTGCTCTCCTCGATCAGCGCCGCGAGCAGGTCCTGCTTGCCGGAGTGCCAGTGGTAGAGCGCGGAGAGCGACAGCCCGGCGCGGGCGGCGATGTCGCGGATCGAGCTCCCGTGGTAGCCGCGCTCGGCGAAACTCTCCCGGGCGGCTCGCGTGATCGCGTCCCGGCCGCTCCCGCGCGGCACCGCCGGGGTGCTCATCGCGACAGCGTAGTGGCCGGGTGAACGATCGATCGATAGGTTCCGGGCGTATCTGCTGTCCGGGGGACGGAGCCGCATTCATGGACGAAGAGGTCCTGCTCGCCCGCCGCGAGGCGGGCGTGCTGACGCTGACCCTGAACCGTCCCGAGCGCCGCAACGCGCTCGACCTCGCCTCGTGGCACGCGCTGCACGACCAGCTGTCCGCCGCGCGTGCGGACGACGCGGTGCGCGCGGTGGTGATCACCGGGGCGGGCGGGGCGTTCTGCGCGGGCGCCGACCTCTCCGGGGGCCGCGAGGGTCACCCGCTCGACCGCATGCGGTTCATCAACGAGGTCGCGCTGCTGCTGCACGAGCTGCCGAAGCCGTCGGTCGCGCGTGTGGACGGTGTCGCCGTGGGGGCGGGCTGGAACCTCGCGCTGGGCTGCGACCTCGTCGTCGCGACCCCGACGTCGCGCTTCTCCCAGATCTTCGCCAAGCGCGGGCTGTCGTTGGACTTCGGTGGGTCGTGGCTGCTGCCCCGCCTGGTGGGGATGCAGCAGGCCAAGCGGCTGGCGCTGCTCGCGGAGATGATCGACGCGCAGGAGGCGCACCGGCTGGGCCTCGTGACCTGGCTGGTCGCGCCCGAGGAGATCGACGGTTTCGTCGACGACCTGACCGCACGGCTCGTGGCGAACGCCCCGGTCGCCGTCGCCCAGTCCAAGGCGCTGCTCCACGAGAACGCCGACCGGACGCTGCGCGACGCGCTCGCCACCGAGGCCCGCACCCAGGCCGTCAACTTCGCAGGAGAGGACGCCCCCGAGGCGTTCGCCGCCTTCCGCGACAAGCGGGAACCGACGTTCACCGGTCGGTGGGCGGTGACGTGAGTCTGTTCGACCTCTCCGGGCACGTCGCGCTGGTCACCGGCGGCAACTCGGGCATCGGGCTGGGCATGGCCCGCGGGCTCGCGCGCAGCGGGGCGTCCGTGGCGATCTGGGGGACGAACGCGGAGCGCAACGCCGCCGCCGTCGCGGAGCTCCAGGGCCTCGGCGCGACGGCGCACGCCTGGCGCTGCGACGTCGGCGACGAGGACGCGGTCTGCGACGCCTTCGCCGGCGTGCTCGAGCACCTCGGACGCGTCGACTCGTGCTTCGCCAATGCGGGCGTCCCCGGCTCCCACGCGGCGTTCGTCGACACCTCCCTCGACGAGTGGCGGCGGGTCACGCGCGTCAACCTCGACGGCGCGTTCCTGACGCTGCGGGCGGCGGCGCGGCACATGGTCGAGCGGGGCGGGGGCGGTGTGCTCGTCGGCACCTCGAGCGTGTCGACCGTGCACGGGGCGCCGCGCAACGAGGCGTACGCCGCGAGCAAGGCCGGGCTGACCGCGATCATCAAGGGCCTCGCGGTCGAGCTCGCCCGCCACGGCGTCACGGCGCACTCGATCGTCGCGGGCTGGACCGAGACGCCGTTGGCGTCGCCGACGCTGCACGACGAGCGCTTCGATCAGGCGGTGATGAAGCGGATGCCGCAGCGGCGCTGGGGCGCGCCGGACGACTTCGCGCGTCTCGCCGTCTACCTGGCGAGCAACGCCGGCGGCTTCCACACCGGTGACGAGATCGTCGTCGACGGGGCCTATTCGATCTTCTAGACGAGTAAGTCCGAACCCGATCAGTGGTCGTAGGCGATCAGTGATCGGGTCAGGGGCTGGCCGGTGGCTCGGTTGTGCCAGATGGCGGCGGTCATGGCCAGGAGGCGTTGGGCGACGCGTGCG